>DATKDD010000001.1:0-4602 GCA_035512875.1 Gemmatimonadaceae bacterium
ACACCAGCGCGTTCTTCTACGACTTCGAAGACTTCCAGGCGACCTTCGTCCGTGCGACGGAAGCAAGCTCACGGCTGCAAAACGCCGGCGATGTCGAGATATACGGTCTCGAGGTCTCGCTCGACTGGATGCCGGTCGAGAGGTTGACGCTCGGTGCCGGCCTCAGCGTGATGGAGAGCGAGATTGTCGAGACCGACGTGGTGCTGCCGCCACTCGACGGTGGTGCGGAGTCGACGATCCAGGGCAACGAGATCCCGAATGCACCCAGCGTCTCGTTCAATGGCCGCATCCGTTACCAATGGCCGATCACTGGCGCGCTCGCGGCCGCGATCCAGACCGACTTCAATTATGTGGACGAGCATTTCCTGGAGCCGAACAATCGCGAGTACCTTTCGGAGGACGGATACTTCATCGCCAATGCGCGTCTGTCTCTGATGTCGCAGGACGAACGGTGGGCGGTATCGGCCTGGGTGAAGAACATCGGCGATGAGGAGTACCGCACGGCTGCGCAGGATCTTGCGCTCTCGCTCGGGTTCTCGGAGATCGTCGTGGGCGTACCGACGACCTGGGGCCTGGAATTCGAGTACCGATTCTGAGCGCGGTCGCAAGGCGGCATCCGCCTCAGGCGCGGACCGAGCGCCGCGTATCGGTGCAGCCGCTCGCGGCGCTCAATCCGCGCGGGTTGAGAAGCCGTGAGCGGCTGAAGCGTGCTGCGCGCGAACTGCTGAACGAGCGGGGGTTCCGCCAACTACGCGTGCAGGACGTTACGGCGCATGCGGGCGTCGCGAGCGGGCTTTACTACCGGTACTTTCACGATCTGCGGGAGATCGTCGAGGAAATTTCACGTGATTTCTTTGCCGAACTGCTCACCGGGGTGGATCCAGACGAACCGAGTGAGCATCGGTACGACTGGATCTTCGACAACCTCAGTAATGTTGTCCGCAGATTCGCGCAGAATCCCGGCATTCTTGCGTGCCTGTTCGGCATGGCAGGCGATTCCGCTGAGTTCGATCAGATCTGGAAGGAGAATGCCCACCGGTGGAACCTGCGCGTCGCGGAATATCTGAGGCGTGAACTCCGCTGCGACGCCGCCCATGCCCGCCGCATGGGATTCATGCTCGGTGCCATGACCGAGGGAGTCGTCTACCAGGCATTGATCCGGCAGACGGAAGACCTCGTCGAGATGGGCGAGAAGCCCGAGGACATCGCGGACGTCCTGGCGGTGATGTGGTACCGGGCCATCTACCTTGAGGATCCGCCGCTCGAGCGGCTTCGGCCTGCCGGGCGACGCCTGATCGGCACAAAAATCCAGCGGACTCGTAAGAGAACCTCATGAGCGCGGATATTCCAGTGAACGAAGGCCGGTTGTGGCAGAGCCTGATGGACATGGGCCAAGTGGGCGCGCTGCCGCATGGCGGCTGTTGCCGTACCGCGCTAAGCGCCGAGGACAAGGCCGGGCGCGACCTGTTCGTGCGCTGGTGTCGTGAAGCCGGGTGTGCGATCGCCTTCGACCAGGTCGGCAATATCTATGCGCGGCGTCGCGGACGCGAACCGGGGCGCGCGGCCGTCGCGACCGGCAGTCATCTCGACACGCAACCGCACGGCGGAAAGTTCGACGGCATCTATGGCGTGCTTGCAGGGCTCGAGGTCGTGCGCGCCCTCAACGACGCCGGCGTCGAGACCGAGGCTCCGATCGACATCGTGGTCTGGACGAACGAGGAAGGCGTGCGCTTCAGCCCGCCGCTCGCCGGCTCCTCGGCGTTTGCCGGCGCAGCGGACGTCGCGACGATCCACGCCGCGGTTACGCTCACCGGGACGACGGTCCGCCAGGACCTGGAATCCACGGGCTATCTCGGCAAGGAACGTCCGGGCGAGCGCAAGTTCGATTGCTTCGTCGAAGCCCACATCGAGCAGGGCCCGATCCTCGAGGCCGAGCGCAAGACAATCGGCGTCGTCACCCAGGTACAGGGCCTGCGCTGGCTGAAGGTCACCGTGACCGGCATGGACGGACACGCCGGTACGACGCCGATGAACCGCCGCCGCGACGCGCTGCTGGGAGCGGCGGAGATGCTGCTCGCGATAAACCGGATTGCGCGCGAGCAGGACGACTGGGCCCGGCTCACGAACGGCCGCTTCGAGATCGAGCCTAATTCCGGCGCCACCATTCCGGGCCGCGTCGTCTTCATCTGTGACCTGCGGCATCCGGACGCCGCGATACTCGAGGCGATCGATGTACGGATGCAGCAGGCGATGCGCGGCATCGCAAAGAGCAGCGGCCTTGCAATAGAAATAGAACGCGTGATGGACAAGCCACCGGTGCACTTCGCCGGCGAACTGATCGATGCGATCCGCGAGGCGGCGCGGCGTAGTGGCTACTCCAGTATGGACATGCTGAGTGGGGCCGGCCACGACGCGATGAATGTCGCTCGTGTCGCGCCTGCCGGAATGATTTTCGTGCCCTGCAAGGACGGACTAAGCCACAATGAGGCCGAAAGCGCGACGCCCGCGCATCTGGCGGCCGGCGCGCACACACTGCTGGAGACGCTCGTTACGCGTGCGCAGCGAGCGTGATTGCCTGAATTGACGCGAGACCGTATTGCAGCACCAGTTCGCCGCGATGCGGCTCTGGATCTGATCGTCAGGGTGTTCGGAGCGTCCCCAACTCGCGATTGGTAGCAGGCGTCGGGCTCGACGGGGCCTCTCTCCGAGATTCGGCAGGACGCGACGGACGAATAGTTGTCGTACCGCTCTGCGGTGCAGACGCACTCTGCTCCGGCGGAGCCGGGTCCCGGTCCACTCCGGGCGCGGGTGCATCTCTCCGCGTTGGTTTGGCCAGCTCCGCGTCACGCCGCAACACCGGCGCACGATCGGCGTCGATGCGGCGCGGAGTCACCGGTATCGTCGCGACCGGTTGGCGCGGGTCATTGTTCCTTCGCGGACGAACGCCCGACGTGCTGTCGTTTCCGCCATCATCCGGACGCCCGTCGCCGCGGGGCTGTCCGAACGGCGCGGTGTCGTGGGCGACGCGATCCCTGGGGTGGTGGCGTCTTGCCGGCACCCAGCACCAGCGATCCAGGTGATTCAGATACGCCCAGCGGCCGGAATTAAACGTGTGGTAGCCCCAGGGCATCGAGCTGACCCAGGTCCGGCCCATGCCGAACTGCTGCCAGTAGCCGTAACGGAAAGGATCGTAACCGCCGTACGCGTAGGACGGCATCCACACCCGTCCGTAACTGGGCTCGTCGTACCACTCGCCGTAGCGGTCGAGCTCCGCGTATTCGTAGCCGGTCGCAAGCTGTTCCGTTGACGGCGCAAGGTCAGCGAGCTGTACCTCGCGCTCGAGAACCCACTCGTCGAAGGCATCGGCCGCCCGTGGCGTGGCGAGACTCGCGAGCGCCTGGCGCCCCTCGAGCCGCACGCGCTGGCCGTCGGCGATACGCACCGGCCCGCCCGCGGTCAGCGCTTCCGCGGATCCGCCGCGCACCGTGAGATCGGTCGTGCTGTCCGCCGGCACTGCGATGCGATATTCGCCCGGCTCGCGCAGAGTAAGTGTCGTATTGGGCGTGGCGACCACGAATGTTTCGGCGTCGTAAAGCTCCCTCAGGTGCACGCTCGCCGTGCCGTGGTTCAGCTTGACCCGGGCAGTCGTCGCATCAAGCGTGGCGATGGAAAGCTCGGTGCGCTCGTCGAGCCGGACCGTCGCGGTGCCGAACGCGAGCTCTGCGCGTCCGCCGCCCTCCGTGACGAGGCGATCGCCCGGAATCAGCGGGCGATCGGGCAGGGCAGAGGTCGCTTGCTCCTGCGCAGCACGAAACGCGACCTGGCCTTCGACATAGGCCAGGCGAGCGATGCGCGCAGGCGTTTCGAGCGGCTCGCCCCAGGCGAGACTCGATGCCGCGAGCGCCAGTACCAGCAGTGTGCGGGGCAGCATCATGGCGATTACATCATAGGCTTCTGGCAGGTGAATGGAGGCTGAATGACTGACTGTGTATTTGACTGGGGAATCGGGGGCATGTTCCGGCGAAAGTGCTATAATTTGCGGCGTGAAGAGTGGAGCTTCCGCTCCCGCCAACCGACCTGATGGGCACGGTGGTACCTCCTGCAAACGGAGCACACGGCCGCAAGGCAAACGTGAATTTCACCCGGTGGGCGACGCATGACCACCCTGATGATCGACCCGGACGACGGCGGCTGTATGGCGGGCACGCGACTCCCGCCGCCGCCGGACTTCGTCCCGCCGACGATCGCTGAGAGTCTGGCGAAGACCTTCGACGACCAGACCGCGTTCTATGTGTGAGCGATAGGCCTAATGCCGTGTGGCACTGTTGGGACTACGCCCATTCCGCATTCGTCGCAGTACGCCCGTCAAGCGTTTCTCGAGGCACGGGCGAGGCGGAAATAGCGAGAAAGTCATTAGTTTCACAACCAGCGGGGCCTTGATCGCTCTGCAACGATGGTGGTCGATGCCACCCTCGATTCGCACGGATGATCCGGTGGGAATTGCACAGCGTATCCTGGTGCTGCGCGGGCAGCGGGTGCTGCTGGATTCAGATCTCGCGGAGCTTTATGGAGTATCGACTTCACGCCTGAATCAGCAGGTGC
>DATKDD010000002.1:0-3288 GCA_035512875.1 Gemmatimonadaceae bacterium
CCCCCGATCGTGATGATCGCGTTGATGCCCCGCTCGTTCATGTTCTCAATCAGCTCGTCCGACCGGTCGATCTCCTCCACGGTGCCGTCGGCGTGCCGGCGAGGCCAATGGAAGGGATTCCCCCTGTTGGTGGTGCGGAGAATGGTTCCGCCGAGATGAGCGATCCCGCGAACCGAATCCTTGGTGAGCGGAATGATCTCATCGATGCCTAACAGGCCGTGATATCCCCGCTTGATTCCGAGCACTTCCCATCCGCGATTGAGTGCGGAGAGCGCCGCCGCCCGGATGACCGCGTTCAGCCCGGGGGCGTCACCACCCCCGGTGGAGATCGCGATGCGCATCTTGCCTGTGGATTACCCCATGCGCTCCAGCAGCGCCACCACCTCGCCAGGTTCGGCGTGCCGCTTGAGCTTCGATTTCTGAAAGACCGGTACGCCGTCGCGCACCACCTCGAACCGTCCGCCTCCGGAGGGAATCATGTCGACCTCGGCATCCGGATAGCGCTGCTGTATCTCGGCCATCAACCTGACAGCCCGCGGTTCGTAGTCTCAAACGGTGCAATATTCAATGCTGATCTGCATGCACAATCCTAGCAAAAAGGTGTCAGGAAGCGAGGGGAAGCTTTGTGCACCGCGAATTCATTGCCCGCTGGCCGCCGACACTTCCGCCTGCTCCCGGCCAGCCAGCCCGAGGTGATTCCAGTTCACCATCGCGTTCACCGCCAGCGCAAAGGAACCCTGCGTCTGCCAGCGCCAGAACGGCCGAATGGCGAAGAGAACGACGTGCCCATTGCCCACCGGGGCATCGACGATCGCAGCGCGCTTCGCCAGCTCCTGTCCGTTTGCAAGCAATCCCGAGACCAGCAGCGAGTCGGCGTTCGCATGAAATTGCAGAATCGCCTTCGGACGCATGCGCTCAGCCTCGGCCGCGATCGCCGGATCCATCCGTCGCGTGCGTTCGGATGTGTCGCGCTCCGAGACCGACAGCACCGGCTCGGCATTGAAGTAGACCGGGAAACTGCTGGACGAGTAGCCGTACAGTATCGGGCTCCCCTTCTCGCCAGGCTGAGCGCGGAAGATGGCCCCGCGCGTCTGCAACTGCCGGGCCTCCACGACGCTCACGCCGGGATTGAAACCCAGGTGAATCGGCAGTTCGGAGCTGTTGCCGGTAGTGATGAGCAGGCCGCCGCGCTCCACGAATCGCCGTAATGCCGCAGCGCCCTCCAGCCCCATCCCTACGCGGATGTCGTCCGTCTGATCGATGCGGCCCAGGTTGGGCGTGAGCGCCGTCCTCTTCCACGGTATCGCGGGTCCGACCATTGGCCGGCCGTTCATCATCGCGGTCACGGACCCGCGCACATGGGGAAAAACGACAACATCGTATCTGTCGAGCCCATTCGGCCGCCGCAGCAGCTGATCGGAGACGTACGTGTACGGTATGCCGAGCTGGTCGAACGCATAACGCACCCACCCCTCGTTCTGCGTTTCGATCCACGAATGCATGAGCGCCACCCTCGGGAGTTGCACGGCATGCCGTGCGACACCCGGGACGGTTGCCACACGCACGCCCGCCAGCCCTAGCTGGCGCACCGCGCCGTTGGCACTTTCCGCAGCGCCCTCGATGATGAAGGTGCCTATCGGCCACTGACGGCCGCCCGCCTGGAACGCCGCCTCGGCGACCGATACGCGACTGCCAGTCGCCTTCCACGGCAGCACCGCGGAGCGCCAGTCACCCATGTGCTCGACCAGGAGCACCGCTCCCGATCCGCTGACCGCGCCGGCGACCGCTGCCGCCTCGCCGACCAGCTCCATCGCCGTCGTCAGGATCTGCGAGTCCGCGACGGCGTACGTCGTCACATGGCGGAGCTCGTCGAGCGTCCAGCCGGTATCGTCGTAGGGCGCGGGATCGCTGGTCGAGTAGCGCTGCCGCGAGAGCAGTGTGCGCACCGTAGCAGTGTACGGCTGGTCGAGCCTGACGATCCAGTCGCCCGGGCGCACGGTGATGGTGCCATCGGCTTCGTCGCTGCGCGTTGCAGCGCCGTCCACCCGGGCGGAGTCGGCTCCACGAACCAACGCACTGTCCGGGCGTGGCGCGTTGGCCGCGGGCCGCTCGCGCCGTCCCGCCTCACCCAGCACGGCGACTCGCCGCTCGGCGGTAGCGCGATGAACTTCCGATCCCTGCGTACGGAACAGATTCACCAGCTCGGCCGCTTCACCGGCATGCCGCTGATCATGCGGAATCACGTACGCGTACGGCGCCGAACGCGTACCGCGGGCGATCATCCGCTCGGCCTTGGCAACGAAGTTCTCGATGAACGTCTCACGGCGATCGGCAACGTACTTCAGGGCGATCAGCACTCCGGACTGCGAGAAGTTTATGTTCGACCGGATGCACCACTTGACGCCGTTCACCGGCGGATTGGGTCGATACCATACCCGGTCGGTGGATCGAGAGGGAAGATTCACGGTCTGACAATCGGCGCCGCCTGACGTGTACGTCTCGTAGAACCGGCCGATCGAGTTGTGCAGGTTGGCAATCGAGAGCATGTAATTCGGTGCCCACCCATCGTAGAAGCCATGCGTCCAGACGCCGGGCAGGCCGCGGCGCGTCAGCTCCATGATCTCCTGATAGGCGAGCGCGTGCCATTCGTCTACGACGATCGGATCGAATTCGTCGTTATAGGGCCCTGTTCCCGTGCTCGTGTACAGAAACGGCACCGATTCGTGCAGGTCGTGAGTCACCGTCGGGTGCCAGTCGAGGAAGGTCTTCATGAACTGCTTCGTGAGCGTCTGCGACACGACCATGCCATCACGATTGTTGTCGTGCGCGGTGTACTTGCCCCAGTAGATCAGGCTTATCGCCTGCGGACCGAGCCCCAGCTCTCGTGACAGCTTGTTGATGTCCACCATCCGGTCACGCCCGTCCACTTCCTGTACCGGAGTGACCATGGTGATCACGTTCTCCCGAATGTCGCGCAGGATCTCACTCTCCCCGACTGCCAGACGATAGGCAAACTCCATCAGCATCTCGGGGCTGCCCGTCTCCGGCGAGTGGATGGCACCGGTAAGCCAATAAATGGGCTTGGCCTCCTTGATCAATCGCGCGCGCTCGGCGTCAGGCAGGCCACGGGGGTCGGCGAGGCGCGCCGCCATCGCCTTGTATTCGTCCAGTCGTGCAAGCGTAGCCTCATCGGCGATGACGGCGAGGATCATCTCGCGCCCTTCATCACTCTCGCCGATCGTCGTCAGCTTCACTCGAGGTGAGGCGGAAGCGAGCGCACGGAAGTAC
>DATKDD010000003.1:0-12826 GCA_035512875.1 Gemmatimonadaceae bacterium
CGTGCCACATTCCTCGATGCCGGCCACATCCTCGGCTCGGCGTGCGTGTCCCTGGAGTGCACGGAAGGGGGGGTCACCAAGCGGCTGGTCTTTTCCGGCGACGTGGGGCGCTGGGGGCTTCCGATCATCCGTGATCCGCAATCTCCCGCGGGAGCAGATCTGGTGATCATGGAGTCCACGTATGGGAACCGTGATCACGAGTCGGTGGAGGGGGCGCGCGAGCATCTGGCGCGGGTGGTGCGCGAGACGGCGGCTCGCGGCGGCCGCATACTCATTCCGGCCTTCGCGGTAGGGCGAACGCAGGAGATCGTTTACGACCTTCACAGCTTACGACTGGCCAACCGGATTCCTGCGCTGCCGATCTACGTCGACAGTCCGCTGGCGATAAGCGCGACCACGGTGTTCGCGGAACACCCCGAAGTGTTCGATCAGACCGAGAACCTCGTGCAGAGGGTACACGATCTATTCGAATTCGAGCAGGTCCAGTACACGCGAAAGGTGGAGGAATCGAAGCACCTGAACACGATCACCGCTCCGATCATCATCATAGCGGCGTCAGGCATGTGCGAAGCCGGCCGAATCGTGCACCACCTGAGACACGGCGCGGGGGATCCGCGGAACACCGTGCTCATAGTCGGATTTCAGGCCGAGCATACGACGGGCCGCCGCATCGTCGAGCGCAGGCCGGAGATCAAGCTGTTTGGCGACATGGTCCCGCTACGCGCACAGGTCGAGATCCTCAACGGCTACAGCGCTCACGCCGACCGCACCGAGCTGCTCAGGTGGCTCGATGGCGTCAAGGCGCATACCCCCTCGTTGCGAGACGTTTTCCTGGTGCACGGCGAGCCCGAAGCGCAGGATGCGCTGGCGCATCGACTCGGTGAGCTCGGCTACCGGGCCGCCGCGCCCGAGTCAGGCACACGGATGCGCTTCTAGGCGCCGACCGGTGGTGTGAGGTGCGAGGTAGCTTTCCTTGTCTCACGCGGGCACTTTTCATCGTGGATTTGGCGCACGGAGGCGCGTCTGCCCGCCAGTCCTCCACAGGAGCCCATGGCCACATCGCTTCAACCCGGTGACCGGTCGCGTCTGTCTGCCGCTGACAGGATTCTGCATGCGACCGCGCTCACCATAGCCGAGCGGGGCGTTTCGGCGCTGACCATGAGCGAAGTTGCGGAAGAGGCGAGGGTGAGCAAGGGGCTCATTCACTACCACTTCCATGACAAGGAAACGCTGCTCGCTCGCGTGCTCGAGTGGATTACCAGGCAGGTGGTGGAGCGTGAAAGTCTGGCCTTGGCGCACTCCACGGCGCGCACGGCGATCGACGACTTGTGGAACTGGTTGAATGGCGAGCTCGAACGCGGACACCTTCATGTGCTGGTGGAGCTCACCGATTCCCGCGACGATCTTGTCCGGCGCGAGATTCAATACTCGGTTCGCCTGCGACGTGAAGCGACGGTCGCTTCAACCATGCGGCTGTTCGAGCTGCTTGGGCTCAAGCCCCGAGTGCCGGCGGAGCTCATCACGGAAGCAGTGCTGGCTTTTCGTGATGGACTTGCGATCGCGGCCGCGCGTGACCGCGACTCCAACCCGCGCGCCGCCTTCGATGTTTTCTGGCTGGCCATGCTCAGTCTCGCCGACTAGCGCGCAAACCTCCACACCGCATCCGGTGTCGTAGGGAAGAGGGTCGTGGTCGAGAATTCCTCGACCCTCGACCCTCGGGCGACGCGAGCCTAGCTTCCGCCGCATGGCACGACGTTTTGCGACGCGGATGAAGTTGTGGCTGGCGGGATTCGTCCTCGCTTTGGTTGTCGCGGCGTGGTTGGTGTCGCTGTCCGCGGTTCTGTTCTATTCGCGACAGGACACGGCCCGGCGGGCGGACGCGATCGTGGTATTGGGAGCGGCACAGTACGTGGGCCGGCCGTCGCCTGTATTGCGGGCCCGGCTCGACCATGCGGTGTCGCTGTACGAGAAGGGGCTCGCGCCGAAGATGGTACTGACGGGAGGGATCGGCGTGGGCGATACGACGAGCGAGGCGGCAGTGAGCCGGCGATACGCGCTGAGCCGCGGGATCCCGGATTCCGCGATCTTCACCGAGAACAAGGGACGGACGACCCGGGAGTCGGTGGCGGCTGTGGCGGCATGGTTGCGCGCGCATAACGATACGACGGTCATCTTAGTCAGCGATCCGTTCCACATGCTGCGGCTCACGGTGTTGGCCCGGCGTCACGGGCTGGAGCCGCTGGCCTCGCCGACGCAAACGAGCCCGATTTCGAGCAGCGCGCGACAGGAGTGGAAGTACGTGCTCAGCGAATCGGTGAAAGTACCCTTTGCCCTGCTTTTCGAGAGGAGCGTTACGCAATGAGTCTCGCAAGACGGATGCTGGTGGCCGGCGCGTTCCTGATGGTTGCGTCCGGCGTGGGGGCGCAGGAGATCCCGAGGATCGCGTTCGAGAAGTACACGCTGCCCAACGGGCTGGAGGTGATTCTGCACGAGGACCGTTCGGTGCCGCTGGTGGCGGTGAACACCTTCTACAAGGTGGGTTCCGCTGACGAGAAGCCCGGACGCACCGGCTTCGCGCACCTGTTCGAGCACATCATGTTCATGGGCTCGGAGAACGTGCCGGTCGGAGCGTTCGACCAGATGCTCGAGGCGGCTGGAGCGAGCAACAACGGCTCCACCAACACCGACCGTACGGACTATTACGAGCAGATGCCGTCCAACGCACTGCCGCTGGCGTTATGGCTGGATGCCGACAGGATGGGATTTCTGCTCCCGACCATGGATCAGGCGAAGCTCGACATTCAACGCGATGTGGTGAAGAACGAGCGCCGCCAGCGAGTGGACAACGTCCCGTACGGCAGGGCATTCGAAACCATCACGGCGGCGCTGTACCCGCCGACTCATCCCTACTCGTGGCCGGTGATCGGCTCGATGGCCGATCTGAGCGCCGCGACGCTCGAAGACGTGAAGGACTTTTTCCGCACGTACTACGCGCCTAACAACGCAACGATGGTCATTTCCGGCGACTTCGTCCCCGACTCGGCCAAGGCCTGGGTAGCGCGCTACTTCGGAGACATCCCCAGGGGGCCGGCGATGCCATCGCGGCCGTCGCCTCCGCCGGTCACCCTCGACGCCGACACGTTCCTCGTGATCGAGGACAAGGTGCAACTGCCGCGGCTGTACCAGGCATGGCACAGCGTTCCGATGTTCGCGCCTGACGATGCGGCCCTGGATGTGCTGGCGTACGTACTCGCCGGCGACAAGAACTCGCGGCTGTACAAGCGGCTGGTCTACGAGATGCAGGTGGCGCAGGACGTGACCGCTTTCCAGAACAGCGCCCGCCTCGCCGGCAGCTTCGGGGTCATAATCACTCCCAAGCCGGAACAGACGCCGACGCGAATGGCCAGGCTGCTGGAGGAAGAGCTGAATGCCATCATCACGCGAGGCGTGGCAGCGGAGGAAATGACGCGGGCGCAGAACACCATCCGCGCGAACTTTCTAGACCGCCTGGCGAGCGTGCTCGGCAAGGCCTATCAACTCAATCTTTACAACTATTTCGCCGGCTCGCCGGACTACGTACGGCAGGACGCGGCGCGTTACGACGCGGTGACCGCCGCCGATGTGCAGCGTGCCGCCGCGACGTATCTGAGGAGGAACAAGGTGGTGTTGACGATCGTTCCGGAAGGCCAGGCCGAGCTGAAGGTGTCGGGAGGTGCGCAGTGACCCGTCGCCTAACCGTTTGTCTGGCGGCGTCGCTGGTTGCCGCCGGGTGCGCTCGCTCGCCTCGTGCCGTGGAGCTCGAGCCGGGTTCGGGCGTATCGAGCGAGGCCGCAGCCGCGCCGGCTACGCGGCCGGCGTTCGACCGCAGCGTGCCCCCCGTACTCGCCGCACCGCCGGCGCTGGCGCTGCCCCCTGTGCTGGAGCGTACTCTGCCGAACGGGATGCGCCTCCTCATCGTGGAGCATCACGAGCTGCCTATCGCCGATTTCATTCTGCTCGTCGGCACGGGCGGCGAAGCCGATCCGGGCGACAAGCCGGGCGTGGCCACCCTCGTCGCCAGCATGCTGCAGGAAGGCACCACGTCGCGCTCCGCCCTCGAGATCGCGGCTCAGGAAGCAATGCTGGGCGCGTCGGTGAGCAGCAGCGGGGGCTGGGATGTGTCGCGTGTCATGCTGCACGTGCCGACGTTCCAGCTGGACAGCGCGCTCGCCCTGTTCGCCGATGTCGCGCTCAATCCGAGCTTTCCGCCCGACGAGCTGGAGCGACTGCGCAAACAGCGCCTGACGAGTTTGTTGCAGCTGCGGGATCGCGGCCCGGCGATCGCCGACCGCGCTTATGCCGCTATTCTGTACGGCGACGATCATCCATACGGGCGGCCGCTGGGCGGTACCGAAGCGGCTACCGAAGCAACGACCCGCGCCGATCTCGAGAGCTTCTATCGTACCTACTACCGGCCGAACAACTCTACGCTGATCGTCGTGGGTGACGTCGCGCCGGCCGACATCGAAGCGCGTGTCGGTCGTCTGTTCGGCGCCTGGCAACGTCGCGAGGTGCCGCGCACCACGTATTCGAGGCCGAGTGCGGCATCCGGTACCACGGTGTACCTCATCGACAAGCCGGGAGCGCCGCAGTCGTCGGTTCGAATCGGAGGTATTGGAGTACCTCGATCCACCGATGACTATTTCGCACTCGAGGTGATGAATACGATCCTCGGCGGCTCGTTCACCAGCCGTCTCAACCAGAACCTGCGCGAGACCAGGGGATACACCTACGGTGCGGGATCGTCTTTCGCCATGCGTCGTGAGGCGGGGCCGTTCACGGCGTACGCCGAGGTGACGGGTACGAAGACCGACTCCGCGTTGATCGAGTTCATGAAAGAGCTGCGCGCCATTCTCGACGCGGTGCCGCAATCGGAGCTCGAGAAAGCAAAGACGTACCTCCAGCTGGGATTACCGGGGGATTTCGAGACGACACGGGACATCGGGTTCCGCCTGGCGCCGGTAGTCACCTACGGGCTGCCGCTCGACTACTACGACTCGTACGTGCAGCGTATCGAGCAGGTCACCCAGGCGGACATCCAGCGCGTTGCGAGGAAGTACATCGATCCGGCGCGGCTGGCGATCATCATCGTGGGCGACCGCGCGAGCGTGGAGCCCGCGCTCAGAGCACTGAACCTCGGCCCGGTGACGCTGCGAGACATGACGGGGCGGGAGATCGTCCCGTAAAGAGAGTTGAGAGATGCGAGTTGCGAGGACGAGCCTTACAACCGCGCTCCTCAGCAGTGGTTAAAGGCTCGTCCTCGTCACTCGCATCTCTCATCTCTTTTCAGTACCCGCGCGCCATTGCCACCGCCACGAATACGATCACTACCACCAGCAGCGCCTCGACGGTACTCACCGTTGCCAGGCGGCTCGCCGGGGCGGTGTCCACTGCCGCGTCACGCGCGATCAGTCGCCGCCAGCGGATCAGCACGATCATTGGCCAGATCTCCAGCAGCAGTATGAGGAGAAAGAGCCCCATCTTCGCATGAAAGAGGGGGTTTGTCATGTAGTACGCGGTGGACTTTTCCACGCCCATGAACAGACGGGCCAACCCCGTCACGAGCCAGAGCACGGCCGATACACCCCACCAGGCATCCGCACTGAACACTCTTCGCATTCCAATGCTGTCGAGCGTACCGCGGAGCGCGCCTGCGCGGCTCCACACCGCGCCAAGTCCTATGCCTAGTGCAAGCAGATGCAGAGCGGCAAACGCGATGCGCATGTTCGATTCCGATGAAGGTTGAGGGCATCTGAAGAGCGGCTGACCGCTTGCTCGTAATCCAGTCCGTCCCCACGGTGGGGGCCATAGGTCTCGCGTCAGCCCGCGCTAGGCAGCGCCCCGCGCGGCTCGCCAAGGCCCCAAAGTCGCGGCGATGCCAGCTCGATGCTGTTGCCGGCGGGATCACGAACGTAGAGCGAGCGACCGCCGCGCGGCCAGCTTATCTCGCGTTCGATGGATATTCCATGTGCCGCGAGATGGCTGCGCCAGTCGTCGAGCTCGGCATCAGCCACCGTGAACGCCACATGGCCGGGACCTGTCGCGCCGTGCGGAGGCGCGGCGATGGCGCCGGCCGTGTCGTTATCGGGCGACTGCGACGTGCGCGCCGCGTTGAACACGAGGAACATCGTCGATGCCCCGGCGCGGAAGAACAAGTGCCGGTCCGAGTCGCGCGCGATCATCTCGAGTCCAAGCGCGCCAGCATAGAATCCGTGTGCGGCGTCGAGGTCGTCGGCGTACAAACAGGCTTCCAATACGCCAGCGAGCGGTTGCACCATGTCGTTACCGTGTGAATGGCGAGGCCAATGGAGGGTGTAGCCGGCCGCGGTATGGCAACCGGCCGCTCCCCGCGCCCCCGAATCCCCCCGACCGCTCATCGAGTCAGCGCCGATCTGTGCACCTGAGTACCTTCAGGGAAGCCAACAACCGAGGTTCTGTGCTCAAAGCTTTCGAGTTCGACGACGACGGCCGCACCTTCACGTGCCGGGTCGAAATCGCACGCGGCGCACGACAGGATGCCTGGTGGTGGTTCGGGGTTTCCACCGACGACCGTCATCGGTATGCGCCTTTTCGCGCGGAAGCAGAGGACACCGAAGCGGGCGTTCGCCGGCGGGTCCTTGCGTACTACACCAACCTCCTCGAGCGTCGTGCAATGCCGGCCACCGCTTACTGGAGACGCGGCGAACGGACTGCGGCCGCAGCGACTCCCACCCCAATCGTCACTCCTGCCACACCCGGCGCCACGGCCTGAATCACGCTCTGGGTGGCTCGCCTAACTACTTAGTGCGAGCCGTGCGGCGCAAGCCGCCGATTCATGATGGGCGGATTAAGGTCATTCCTGCGGCCTGGTTCCGCCCGACCCCGTCGGGGCGGAATCCTCGCGGTCATCGGCTGCGTCTTCGCGCCGTTTCCGCTTCTCCGCGCGCTTCGCCTCAGTCTTTGCCTTGCGCTCGAGCTCCTTCTTTCGCTTCTCGAAATCGTAGTTGGGTTTCTTTGCCAAGCGAGGAGCCTCCGCTCCGGTCGTGATCTTGAGGAATCAGGTCGATTCGCGTCGAGTACGTCAGGCGCGGCACGCGGCCCTTTGGAAAGATAGCAGCGCTCGCCGCATGACGGTCACCGAATCGAGATTATGCCGCTCGGGACTCGATCCCTGGCCCCATTGAACGGGAACCGTTGACTCGCCACACGCACGTTGCGACCGTGCAACACCTGGAGGTAATTCGAGCCTTCCGGAACACATTTTCGGCAGTTTAAGCGGGCACAGCCTTTGCCTTTTCCGCGCTCGCCGGAGATCGAATGGAGAGGGCGAAAGAGCAGGCGTGTTGCGAGAAGGCACGACGCCGGTACAATGTCGTACGTTGGAAGTGGAGGACAATCGCGGTTTCGGAGTGCGCAACCGTCGCAGCGTCCATGCGAGAGGCAGACGATGACCGACCTCGTTGATCATGAACCGGCAGCCCCTGACGACCGAGAGCCGGACATCTCGATCGTCATGCCGGCGTACAACGAGGAGGAGATAGTAGCGTACACCGTGCGCCGCCTTGCCTACGCGTTCGAGACGGCGGGATACAAGCTGCAGCTCGTAGTGGTCGACAACGGCTCGCGTGACCGGACAGGCGAGATCATTCGGCAGCTTGCCGAGGAGATCCCGGTTGTGGTGCCGCACCGCGTCGAGCGGAACGAAGGGTACGGATTCGGTGTCACGAGCGGGTTTCCGTTGTGCACTGCGCGATGGATCGGATGGATCCCCGCGGATGGCCAGGTAGACGCCGAAGACGTGGTCCGACTCTACGAGGCTATCGCCGCCACGAACGGAAAGTGCCTGGCTAAGGTGCGCCGGCGCTTTCGCATGGATGGCCTGGTGCGCAAGGTCGTCTCCATCAGCTACAACGCGTTCGTCTGGCTCCTCTGGCCCACGCTCGGATCGCTGGATCTGAACGGCGTTCCGAAGATCCTCCCGCGCGAAGTCCTCGGTGCCATGCAGATCACGTCCAAGCAGTGGTTCCTCGATCCGGAAATCATGATCAAGGCGCACTACATGGGCATTCGGGTGTTGGAGCTGAACGTGTTCGCGCGCATGCGCGGCGGCGGCCTGTCGCACGTTCGAGCCAGCACGTGCTGGGAATTCTTCCGCGGACTGCTCGTCTTTCGTTTTTCGCCAGGCATCAAGGCCTGGCGTCGCGAGGTAAAGTCGCCCGCTTCGGCCGCGCACAAATCCGGAGCATACGTAACTCGCTGAGACAGGGCGCCACGCCGTCGCGGAGCGGTCGTGCCGGTCCCGGTACCGCTGCGCAGAGCGTATTGTCAGGCCGCTACGCACCATCCAACCGTCCTCCACACCTTGCCCACAAGCACCTTGTCCAGTGCGGCTACGCGCCCCACACATCATCTGCGTTCGGACTGCCGAGCGTGTGGCGGCGCCAACCTGCGAAGATTTCTCGAGCTCGGGCCGCAGCCGCTGGCGAACGCGTTCCCGCGATCAACGTCCGAGTTTGCCAGCGAGAAGCGCTATCCGCTGGATGTGTACTTCTGCGAGCGTTGCGCGCTGGTCCAGCTTCTGGATGTGATAGACGCCGAGGTGCTGTTTCGCGACTACATCTACGTCACCGGTACATCAGACACGATCGCCGCGCATAACGTCAAGTACGCGCAAGCAGTGGTCGATCGGCTGGGGTTGGGGCCCGACGATCTGGTGGTGGAGATCGCGAGCAATGATGGCAGTCTGCTGTCCTGCTTCGAGAGGCATGGCGTGCGCACGCTGGGTATCGAGCCAGCCACGAACATCGCGGCGATCGCCGCGGAACGGGGCATCGAGACGGTCAATCGCTTCTTCGATGCGGAAGTGGCGGCCGACGTTCTGGACTCTCACGGCTCGGCCAGGGCGGTCATCGGAAACAACGTGTTCGCCCATGTGGACGATTCGCTGGGCTTTCTTCGCGGCTGCCGGGATCTGATCAGCGACGATGGGCTGGTGATCATCGAGGCGCCGTACCTGGGCGAGATGATGGACAAGCTGGAATACGACACGGTCTATCACGAGCATCTCTGCTACTTCTCGGTGACCGCGTTGCGCACGCTTTGCGAGAGCGCGGGGCTGTCGCTGGTCGCCATCGATCGCGTTCCCGTTCACGGCGGATCGATTCGCATGTACGCCGGCCGCCGCGAGCGGTACCCGGAGCATTCGGCCGGCGCGCTGGCAATGATCCAGGAAGAAGAGACACTCGGCCTAACGACCTTCGGCCGGTTCGAGCGCTTCGCGTCCGATGTGGAAGCGAACCGCCGGGATCTATGGGCTCTGCTCGAGCGGCTCCTCGGTGAGGGCAAGACGGTGGTCGGGTACGGTGCGCCGGCCAAGGGCAACACCCTGCTCAACTATTGTGCGATCGGCACCGGAACGCTGCCATACACGGTCGACAAGAGCACGCTCAAGGTCGGGCGCTACACGCCGGGAATGCACCTGCCGGTTCGTCCGGCGACGACCATATTGGAGGAGCAGCCTGACTACGTGATGATTCTTGCCTGGAACTTCGCCGACGAGATCATGCGGCAGCAGCGGGAGTACGCGGAGCGCGGCGGGCACTTCATCATTCCGATTCCATCACCGAGGATCGTTTGACCAAGGTCGTCATCCTCGCCGGCGGGCGGGGCACACGTCTCGCCGAAGAGACGTCGATGCGCCCGAAACCGATGGTCGAGATCGGCGGCAAGCCGATGATCTGGCACATCATGAGTATCTACGCGGCGCACGGCTTCAACGAATTCTTCGTCGCCTGCGGCTACAAGGGCGAATACATCAAGGAATACTTCCGCAACGCGTACATCCACAGCGCCGACTTCATCATCGATCTGAAGGATGGCGCGGTAAGCGTTATGAACGGCAGTCCGATCGACTGGAAGATCGGGCTCATCGACACCGGTCTCGACACGATGACGGGTGGCCGCATCCGGCGGCTCGAACCTTGGCTGGGCAACGAGACGTTCATGGCGACGTACGGCGACGGACTCGGCAGCGTGGACGTTCGCGCGCTCTTGGACTTTCACCGGGCGCACGGAAAGCTTGCCACGGTAACCGCGGTGCGGCCGCCGGCGCGGTTCGGCGGGCTGGTGCTGGAGAAGGACAGCGATGCGGTGGGGACTTTCTCCGAGAAGCCCCAGACGGGTGAGGGATGGATCAACGGAGGATTCTTCGTCTTCGAGCCGCGAGTGCTGGATTATCTTGTCGACGATGACTCGGTACTGGAGCGCGAGCCGCTCGAGCGCCTCGCGGCCGACGGAGAGCTGATGGCGTTCCGGCACGAGGGGTTCTGGCAGCCGATGGACACCCTGCGCGAGAAGGAACTGCTCGAGTCGCTGTGGGCGACGGGGAATGCACCGTGGAAAACATGGGCGTGAACAATTTCTGGCGCGAGCGTAACGTCTTCGTCACCGGAGCATCAGGGTTGCTAGGCTCCTGGCTCGCGCAGGAGCTGGTTCGGCGTGGCGCGCTCGTCACCTGCCTCGTCCGCGACTGGGTGCCTGACAGCAGGTTGATGGAAACGAGCACGCTGGCGAGCGTCCGCACGGTGCGCGGCGAGCTCGAGGACTACCAGTTGATGCTCCGAGCGCTCAACGAGTACGAAATCGACACCGTTTTCCACCTCGGCGCCCAGACGATCGTCGGAACGGCGTCCCGTTCTGCGCTGTCGACGTTCGAGTCGAACATCCGTGGTACCTGGAACCTGCTGGAAGCCTGCAAGGCGTGCAGCAAGATCATCCAGCGGGTGATCGTCGCCTCCAGCGACAAGGCGTATGGCAGCCACGATGTTCTGCCGTATACCGAGGATGCGCCGCTGCAGGGCAGATTCCCTTACGACGTCTCCAAGAGCTGTACGGATCTGATCTCGTTCTCCTACTACCACACGTACCAGACCCCGGTGGCGGTAACCCGGTGCGGCAATCTGTTCGGCGGGGGCGATCTCAACTTCAACCGGCTGATTCCGGGCACGATCCGGTCGGCGCTGCTCGACGAGTCGCCGATCATCCGCAGCGACGGCACTTTCATCCGCGACTATTTCTACGTGCGCGATGCGGTAGATGCGTACCTGCAGCTGGCCGAACGGCTGCCTGACGAGCAGTTCGTGGGCGAGGCGTTCAATTTCGGCACCGAAACGCCGATGTCGGTGCTCGAGCTGGTCGAGCGCATTCTCGGACTCATGGGCAAGTCCGGCCTCGAGCCGCGGATCCTGAACGAAGCGAGCCACGAGATCCCGAAGCAGTACCTCGACTGCGCGAAGGCGCGCCGGATGATGGGTTGGCGCCCGTCCTATACGATGGACGAAGGGCTCACCGAAGCGATCGACTGGTATCGCGAGCGGCTTGCTCGCAACGGCTCGGCGGCCGGCGCGGAGGAAATGCAGGCGTTTCAGCCTCGCTAGGCGTACTGCGCGGCAGCTCTTTCCTGAGTGGTTTGGCATCAAGGTCGAAGAGGCGACGGATGAGGCGGATCTGGCTGATGAGGCGGATATGATCGGGTGAGGGAAGATCGTCGCGCAAGACAATCGATGACTGGTTGGGCTGTTGTTGTCTCCTGCCGTTCCAAAAGCATTCCCAGACCAGCTCTTACGGAGAGCAGTCCACGACAGTGATCCCGGTTTGTACAGAAAACCGATCAGCCTCATCCGCCCAATCCGCTTCATCTGTCGCACCTTCGTCCTTGATGCCAGCGAATTCAGGACCAGGATCCCCGCAAGCGCCCAGCCCGGCGAACTCCTTCGGCGATGGGAGTGGCTGGCAACCAGCCTGACAGTTCTCGCAGCCGTGTCACTGACACCGGACCGTGCTCCATCTCCTCGGCGCGAGCCGGCAGCGCGCCGAAATGGAGCCGATGCGGAGCGATACCGAGCACCCGCCCGCTCTCGGTGGCGAACTCTTTCACTTCGGTGAGCAGCCCCGTTGCCAGATTGACGATCTCGCCAGGCCGCGCCGACTTGACTGCGCCGAGCCGGAGCAGGCCTTCGGCAACATCCTCGACGTAGGTAAAGTCCCGCCGCTGCGCTCCGGAGCTCAGGGCGATCGGCTCGTTATGCGTCGTTGCTTCGAGCAGCGTGGGGAGCAGGCGGCCCGGGTGCTCTCCCGCTCCGTACACGGTGAACAAGCGGGCGGTGATGCCGCGCACGTCCAGCTCCTCACAGGCGCGCCGCACGGCGAGCGTACCGGCAAGCTTGGTCCGGCCGTAAAGCGTCGTCGGATTCGGCTCCGAGGATTCGGCGAGATCTCCGCTGATCTCCCCGTACTCCAGCGCGGAACCGGCATGCACGAGCCGCTGACCATCCCACGAATGCTCGTCAGGCGCGGCAAGAGCCTCCACGATCCAGCGCGGCAGCTCGGCGTTGATGATGCGGGCGAGTTTCTCATCCCGCTCGCTTCGGTCCACGCCGTAGCCTGCCAGGTTGAACACGATCGCCGGCCGGCACGCGGCGATCGCGTCGCGTACGGCAGCCTGACGCGAAAGATCCGCTTCCACCACCGTTGCATTCGTCGCGTCGAGCGGCGTGGGCGCCGTTGTTCGCCGCGCCACGAGGATCACGCGTGCTCCGCTCGCGCTCAGTGCGCGCGCTACCCATTGTCCAATGAATCCCGACGCGCCTAATACCGCGACGCTGACCCCGCGGTAGCTATCGAGCGCCATTCACGTCGCCGCTGCCATCGGCGCGCCAGGCGAGTGCTTCCTGCGATGACATGGGTCCGGCGAGTACCTGGAACCCGTCATTCGTCTGCGTGGGCCCGGCGATGATCCAAACCGGCCGCT
>DATKDD010000004.1:0-10601 GCA_035512875.1 Gemmatimonadaceae bacterium
ATCCGCTCACGTCGATGAGCGGGGAGACGTCGGCCGGAAATCGAAACCAGAGGCGTGGTGGGAGTCCGGCGCCATCAGCGACCAGCTCACACGAGAGCGATGCGGTCGCGCGATCGACATCGACTCGAATGTCGCGCGCAATGATCCGCCCAAACGCCTTTGAGCCCGTGGCAGTCCCCATCGCGGCACCGACATTACAACGCGTCTACGCCCCGTGTCGATCTCCCCCTCATAGCATGACCGCCGAAGGGGGGACGGCGGCCGCCCTCACGGCCTGGGAGCACCACGACAATGCACAGCCGCCACGACTTGCTCTGTTCTCAACAATCGGGAGCGCTTGTTCCAGCGAACTCAAGTTCCACTCCTCCGCACAGAGGCCGACGCAAGCATCGGTGGGCTACGGGGAGCGGGACGCGCTCGGGTTTATCCTTGGCCCCTACGTACAGCAGGGTCGGTCGTGTTTGCAGAACGAAAGCCCAGGCGTCGCCGCTGCTCTGCAAACCCGCGCAGCCGTTGGCATGAGCAGAGTGGTCGGTTCGGGGACAGCACCGTCGACCGTGATCTCCAGGCTCCACCCGCCGTTGATGTTTCCAACGTCACCGCCGACGTCATCGACCACGTACAAGTTCCACGTCCCGTTCGGATCGAGGAAATTGAAGACCGAGAGCAACTGAGGGTCGGTATACGGACCTACCAGCGCGAGCCCGGAGAGGGCGCCCGCCCGGGCACCGACTCGAAGGAAGTTTCCTATCCTTCGACTCGCGCGGAATCCAGGTACCGTAAGATACGTCGCACTGTCAGGGAGGAGGGGGGATGGGCCCGCAGATCTCGCACGACGCGCCGCGCTTCGCGCACTTGGCCGAGCTCGCGCGCCAGCCGGCGGCGCGCCACGCCGAGCGGATCGCCTTCACCACCTGCATGCCCAACGGCATGCACGGCTCGCTCACCTACCGCGAGGTGGACCGGCTCTCGGACGCCTTCGCCGCCTACCTGCGCGAGGTGCTGGGGCTCGCCGCCGGCGCACGCGTCGCGCTGCAGGCGCCCAACTGCCTCGCCTACCCGGTGGTCGCCTTCGGGGTGTTCAAGGCGGGCTGCGTGCTGGTGAACACCAATCCCCTGTACACGCCCTCCGAGATGGAGCACCAGTTCCGCGATTCGGGCGCCGAGGCGCTGGTGATCGTGGATATCTTCGCGAACAAGCTGGAGGAAATCCTGGCGCGCACCGCGATCCGCAAGGTCGTGGTCGCCGAGGTGACGCAGTTCTTCTCGCCGGTGCCGCGCGCGGTGATCCGCCTGGTCATGAAGCTGTGGAACCGGGTGCTGCCGCCGGTGCGCGTGCCGCACCTGCGCCTCGCGCAGGCGCTCGCCGAGGGCGAGACGGCGCTGCGCGCGAAGCCCGGCGCGCTCGCCGGGTATACGCAGGGCCAGGGCGCGGACGCGCTCGCGGCGCTGCAGTACACCGGCGGCACCACCGGCACCAGCAAGGGCGCCATGCTCACGCAGGGCAACCTGCTCACGAATCTCGAGCAGGCCTACGCCATGGGGCGCTCGCACATCGAGGAAGGCCGCGAGTGCGTGCTGACCGCGCTGCCGCTCTATCACATCTTCGCGTTCCAGTTCAATTTGCTGTGCTTCTACGCCGCGGGGGCGCGCAACGTGCTCGTGCCCAACCCGCGCCCGGTGCAGAACCTGCAGCGCGCCTTCGACAACTACCCGATCACCTGGGTGAGCGGGGTGAACACGCTGTTCAACGCCCTGCTCAACGAGGAGTGGTTCACCGCCTTCCCGCCGCGCCACCTCAAGGCCGCTGTGGCCGGCGGCGCCGCGCTGCAGCGCGCGGTGGCCGAGCGATGGGAGCGGGTCACCGGCACCGCCATTGCCGAGGGCTATGGCCTCACCGAGGCTTCACCCGTGGTGTGCTTCAACCCGATCGACGGGCTGCGCAAGCCCGACTCGATCGGGATCGCGGTGCAGGGCACCGAGATCCGCCTCGCGGACGACTCGGGGGCGCCGGTGTCGCCGGGGGCGCCGGGCGAGCTCCTGGTGCGCGGGCCGCAGGTGATGCAGGGCTACTGGAACCGCCCCGAGGAGACCGCGCAGGCGCTGCGCGATGGCTGGCTGCACACCGGCGACGTCGCCACGGTGGACGCCGATGGCTACTACCGCATCGTGGACCGCAAGAAGGACATGATCCTGGTGTCGGGCTTCAACGTCTACCCGAACGAGGTCGAGGACGTGATCGCGCGGATGGACGAGGTGTTGGAGGTCGCCGTGGTAGGCGTGCCCGACGACAAGACCGGCGAGGCGGTGCGCGCCTTCGTCGTGCCGCAGGGCGAGTGCAGCGAGGAGGCGGTGCGCACGCACTGCCGGCGCTTCCTCACCGATTACAAGGTGCCCAGGCAGGTGAGCTTCCGGCGCGAGATGCCGAAGACGCCGGTAGGCAAGATCCTGCGCAAGGCCCTGCGGGAGGAGGCGCGCTGATGCTGACCGAACTGGAGACCCGCCTGCTCGGGATCATGATGATGCTGATCATGCTCGGCATGGGCGCCTCGCTTACCTTCAAGGATTTCCGCATCGCCTTTCGCAAGCCGCAGGGCATCCTGGTCGGCCTCGCCTGCCAGTACGGCATCATGCCCTTCCTCGGCTACCTGCTGGCGGTGGCGCTCGGGCTGCCGCCCGCGCTGGCGATGGGCCTGATCCTCATGGGCTGCATGCCCGGGGGCACCACCTCGAACATCTTCACCTACTTCAGCAAGGGCGTGCTCGCGCTCTCGATCATGATGACGGTCTGTTCCACGCTGGTGGCAGTGGCGATGGTGCCGGTGCTGCTCGAGTTCTACTCGGGGCTGCGCGAGCTGCCCAGCGAGTACACGGTGCCGGCGGGCAACGTGGCGCAGATCCTGGTGGTGCTGGTGGTGCCCACGCTGATCGGCATGGTGCTGCGCAAGTGGAACCCCAACGTGGGCGCCACGGTGGAGCTGGTGGGCGGAGTGCTCGGCGTGATGGTGATCCTGTTCCTGATCGTCACCTGGGTGCCGCGCAACCACGAGCTGCTCGCCACCACGCCGGCGCCGGTGTACGCGGCGGCCATCGGCATCGGCCTGGTCGGCATGGCGCTCGGCTACGCCCTGGCGCGCGCGCTGCGCCAGGACAACCGCCGCGCGCGCACCATCGCGCTCGAGACCGGCATCCAGAACGGGCCGCTCGGGGTGCTGATCGTGGTTCTTACCTTCTCGGGCGAGATGCAGCAGCAGGTGCTGCTGATCCCGGTGCTGTACTCGCTCTTCATCGTGCTCACCTCGAGCGCGATCACGGTCTGGTTCCGCGGCATCACCACGCGCGAGGACCTGGCGCGCGACCAGGCCAAGGTGCCCTCACTCGCGACTCAGTAGCTCGGTCACTCCGCCGATGGCCGCCGTATTCACGGTCAGCGTTCGCTTGGGCGCGAACCGCGGCAGGAACTGGGGGCCGCCGGCCTTCGGGCCGGTACTGGAGAGGCCTCCCCTGCCGAAGGGCTGCACGCCGGACCACGGCGCCGATCGTGCGGTCGGCGCTACGTGCTCGGCACGGCGCGCTCGAAGTTGAAGCGCTGGTCGCGCCAGCTCGCCGAGCACAGCGTCTGGCGCCACATCCGCGAGGAGGTCCAGGTGAAGCACTGTCGCCGCCCCGATGGAGTCGACACCTTCTTGTTGTGCCGCTCGGCGAGCCGCATCGGGAAGGAGCGAGCGATGCACAACCGCTTCGCCAGCCGCATCGAAACGGGACTCGCCTCGCTCGCCCCACGCATGGAGACGAGCACGCATGAATCGGATTGCACTTACCGTCGCGACGATTCTCGCTGCCGCGCTGGCCGCCTCCGCGGCCACGGCCGCCACCTTCGAGGTAGGCATCGGAACACCGGTGGGCGGACCCGAAGGCAATTGCTCCGGGCCGGGCCTCGGCCTGGAGCTGGATCAGGCCCTGGCCGCGGCGTCATTCATTGCCGAGTGAGGCGCAAGGTGCGGATCAGGCGGCAGTCTACGATCGAGATCGAGCCGCGAATCAGTCCGTCGACGCGTGGCGTCCTGTCAGGCATCACGATCGCCGAACCGCGTCCATACGAGTCCGAGCAGGGCGGCCAGCGCCAGGAGATGGCTTGCCGGCTCTGGTACCTCCTGCCCGGGCGTACCAAGCCTGACGTCGTCGACCCCGAGGTGGAAGATGCTCACGTTGTCCACTTCGGCGAACCGGAGTCTCAGCGGTGTGCTCAGGTGCGCATTCAGCAGGGCGGTCACATCCGCCGAGAACTGGGTGTATCCCGAGATTGGCGGATCGCCGGGGTCGGTCTGGAATACGGTCAGCAACACGTCGGCGGCCGAGACACTGAACGGATCCGCGCTCGCAAGCAGGATGTCGACGCGCGCCTGCTGATTCAGGTCCGTGGTGGCGAAATCCAGGTGGTCGGCGACGAAGAATTCGCCGGCGGTGTTCTGGATGAATAGCTGGAAGCTGAGCGTCGTCGGTCCCACGGGCGTGGGCACGATGAAGTCCTGGTACAGCACGTGACTGCCCGGCCCTTCCGCGTCCGTCATGGCGGCCCACACTCCTTGCGGCGGAGGCGGTACGTCAAGACCGGTGACAGGGCTGACGGTTCCGGTCTGCAGGAAGAACGTGCCTTCGCTACCGACCTGATCGATCCGGCTCCAGCTGCTGAAGCCGAGCTCGAATCCTCCGTTGACGATGAACGCATGGGCGGGCACCGCCGACGCGCCGAGAAGTATCGTGGCGAGGAGCACGAGCGCGAGCGTGAGCGATGCCATGAAACCTCCCCTTCGGCTACGGACGGCGGCTGATGCGGTAGATGGCGCCATCGGTCATCGACACGACGTAGAGATTGCCGTCCGGCCCCTGCTCGATCGCCGGCGTGGCTCCGAAGCCGCGGCCGATCAACAAGCTCTCGCTCTCGGTGGCGTCGAACTTCGTGAGATTGTCGGCGACGCGGTCGGCGAGTAGGGGATCGCCGCTCACGTCGACGCCGAGGCGATCGGACGTGAGCCAGAATCGGTACAGGCTGCCGCCGGTGCCGCCCACCTGCTGGAAGGACCGTGCCGAACCGAGCCACAACGTGCCGTCGTATTCCGGCCCGAGCGCTGTCCCCGCAACGAAGGTGGTGCCGGCCGGCGCGATCTCGTACTTCCAGCTGAACGCTGGGTCGACGTACGCCGCCCCCGGCAGCATGAACATGCGCGAGCGCGCGAGGGTCGCGGTGTACGCGAGCCGCGTCGGCGGATACCGGACCTGCTGCAGGCTGCGCCCGAACAGGAGTGTCTCGATCGACTTGAACTGCGGGAAGCGCGCCAGTGGCCCGGCGATCTGGATCCAGCCGCCGTTCATACCGGGAACCACCCGGTTCAGCTCGCTGAACGCGTCGTCGCCGTTCTCGGTCTCCCACAGCGCGCCGCTGTAGGGGTCGAAGTCCATGCCGAAGCCGTTGCGATGACCGTACGAGTAGATCTTTTGTAGATTGGCTCCAGCCTGGCCTCCCATCGAGGCGCCGACGGCGAAGAACGGATTGTCCACCGGACTCGTGCCGTCGTCGTTGAGCCGCAGGATCACACCGGCAAGATGCGCGCTGTCTGGCTCGGGTCCACCAAAGGTGTCATCGACGAACGGCGCCGTCAGGAAGGGACCCTTCGGAAGGTTCTGCAGCCATCCTCGACGTCCCACGTCTCCATGGAAGATGTAGAGCTTGCCATCCGGGCCGAAGCGCATGACGCCGCCGTTGTGGTTGCCGTTCTCGTTGGGATTGTTCGTGCCGGGGTGCCCCGGGACAGGCACGTTGTCGGTCTGCCGGGCCCGAAGCGCGATGATGGGGAGGTCGAAGGTCAGCGTCGAGCCGTTCCACTGGAAGCGATCCACGCGGTTGCCAAGAAGGGGGACCGCGGAGATCACGTTGGTGTCTTCCCCCGTGCTGCTCTCGGTCCAGCGAACGTATACGTAGGGAGTGGAAGGAAAGGCGGGATGCAGGACCACGCTGAGCAGCCCGCGCTCGGAGGCGGAGTTGACAGCGAGGTCGAGCACGGGCAGCGACTGTACGACGCCGTTGATGACCCGTTTGACCTGGCCCGAGGCCTTTTCCGAGACCAGCACATCGCCGGCACCCAGGAAGACGATGCCGATGGGCTGACTCAGTCCGGTGGCGACATAGGTGGAGACCTCGAGATTCGGGTCGAGGACCTCGACGGGGATCGAGTCCGCACGTGCGAGGTCCGAGCCGAGGAGGCACACGAGCAATGCGGCGAGGCGAGCCAGCGCACGCGCGCCGCGCCGTCGTCGGCTGTACTCGCCAATCCCTACTGGTTTCATGACGCTCATCTCCTATGACCCCCGCGTCAGTCGTTTGGCTCCTGGGGTGAGGTAACTTAACTTAAACAGCAATCCGCGTGCAAGCCGCGGCAGTGAACGGGATCAAGCACTTGCGCACCCTTCCGTTGCTTCCGAACACCTCGCCCACCGCACGTGTAAGATCCGCCGACACGGACTGAGACATCGTGGCGCGCCAGCTCGATCGACTCCCACTTCCGGCACTCCTTCAGCTTGCGAATGGCGAAGAAGAGTCGATCAGCCAAGCGCGCGGTAAAGATGCCACCCGCCGGGCACGCCCCTGAGCGTGTGTTGTCCGCGGTCGTCGAACGTGAGCCCCGATCGGGCCACGAGGTCGCGGACTGTGTGGGAGACGAGCACCTCGCCGGCAGCGGGCGGCGGCGGTCGGCCGGAACTCAGGTTCATCCTGTCCGCCTGACGCACCTCCGCACAGAGGCCGACGCAAGCATCCGCCAAGGGTCGGTCGGTCAGGCCCGAATCACGCGGGCGGCAGGCTCGAGCATGGTCGCCGGTGGCGGGCGATCGAGTGGTCCGGCCGACACCGCGAGACTGTCACAGACGACGCCCCACGCTACATCGATGAGTGCTTCCGGCGCGCGGATCGTCGTAATCGTCTGTATGACATCGGTTAGACGCGGGTTCCCGAAGAGCGCCGTCTCCGGACCCACGAACGCGTCATCGCGAGGATGGCGAGACCCGAACCGAGCAGCGAGACGGTGGTCGGCTCCGGGACGTCTCTTCCGATCGGAGGAATGACGACGCTGAACTGGACGATGGAGTAGGAGCCATCGGGACTGAATGCGGCCCCTGCCGCTTCAGATCCGCGGAGAAAACCCGAAACGCCCGAGATGGACGCGGAGTCGCCGTTGTGCGCGCCCGTGAGGAAGCTGATCAAGGTGCTGTGACGGGGCACGGAGAACAGATCGCTCCACTTGAACCCGACCGCGTCGGTCGCGAATTCGTCGTTTGTGAACATGATGATGTGTGGCCCTTCGGCGCCGACGCCTGCGTTGACGCCGACGATCAGGGCGCTGGTGGGGTTGAACGCGAGCGAGTGTGTGAGCGTCTGCGCCCCGCTGGGGGCGAGGGTGTCCGGCGCGAAGAAGATGTCGTCGATGCCGGGAGCAGCCGAGTAGATGGCGAGATCGGTGATTGGATTGCCATTCGGCGTGGTCAGCTCGAACTCGTAGGTGACCCCGACTGCCCATGCGGGCGCCGTGAACGTCAGAGCCGCGAGCAACGCTGCCGAAGCGGTGATGCGGAAGCACGACATAGGGCCGCTCCTTCTGGTGGGGAGACTATCCAGCACTTGCGATTCAGCGATGTCTAGCAAAGGTCGGGCCAAGATATTTCGTCCTGCTTTTCGTGTACTTAAACCGGGGATGGAATCACGATTGGCAAAGCTGCCGACAGCACCAAAAAGGGTCGGCGACGGTAACTGCCCATGGATGTTTGCGTACAGGTTCCATGCGCTTCCTGTCGTTCTATCAAACAAATTTATCGACACCGGCAGCGACGGCGCTCATTCCCGAGGGCAACGGGAACCGCCCGGCGTTGACGGGGTCGACGTTCAAGGTCGCCGGAAGCGCGCGCGGCTCGAGCTGCTCGTCCGCCTCGACGACGACGAGACCTTCGACCTGCGCGAGATCGGCAGCGCCGCCGCCTTCGTGCAGTCCTGCCCGCAGCGCGTGAGCGCGGAGAGCGTAGGCGGCATAAACGGCCTTATCGGTGCGCCAGCGGGAGCGGCCGGAACTCAGGTTCATCCCGGGCCCCTACGTACAGGCGCCGCTCAGAAGAGTTGATCCGGACCCATCACTTCTTCTTCGGTTGGTGCCCTCGCGCATGACAAGCTCATCGAATACATTAATTCGCGAAGAAAACTTGGTCTTCGGACGCCCTGACCAGTATTCGAGATGCGTGTGCGGTGTGGTCGTCGGAGGGTAGACGACGTGAATGTTTTCCGCGGCGCCTATCTCCCCGCCACGCGATATGGTCACGGGAGCCGCTCTGGGATTCCGGTTCCGCTCCTCCAGTTGCGCGGGCGCCGCGCCAGATGATCCAGGCCGGGCGCGCCCGCGGCGCCCGCCGGCTCTACACCGCGACTGCATCGCTTACTGCGCTTCGCAGCGCGGCGAAGCGAGCCTTCGGCGTCTCGGGGAACCCGTTCAAGTCACATCGCACCGAGGTCACCGCGTCGAGGACGTTTACAGCCGACGAAGTCGGCATCGCGACCGAGGCGAGTAACACCGCAACTTCACATACCTAAGACGTTTTGGCACAAAGGCTGCTAGCAGTGATGTCGCGTCTGATCGGGAAGACTCGGAAAGACGGAGCGAACGAATCAGAGTCATCAACGCAGAGAGGATTGCTGGCGAGTAGGGTCAGCTTTATATGGTTCCGTCTTTCCCCATCTTTTCGGGAGATGCACGATGAAAAGGATCACGGCATTCGCGTGTAGGCTGATGGCTGCGATCGCAATGTTGACAGCTCCGGTGACGGCTATCGCCGCACCGATTGTGTTCGAGTTCCAGGGGACTACTTCCTTCATCGGCCCTATCGGCGCAGGGCTTGGCATTACTGCCTCGGACACCTTGATGGGCTCATACGCGTTTGAACCGACGACAGTCGATAGCGCTCCAGCAGATCCTGTTTTGGGGGCTTACGACGACGCGCTGACCAGCCTCACCGTCACGATTGGCGGGAATACCTGGACGCTCAGCGCCGGCTCCAACTTTATTCAGGTTAGTGACAACTTCTCAGGCGCTGCTGATATCTACAGAGTTGTGGCCGTCTTATCCGGCCCCACAGCCGCCATTTTTGAATTGACTCTCTCAGACGCGACTCAGTCCGCATTCAGCAGCGATGCGCTCGCTTCCCCTGACCTCACCCAGTTCGCTGAAAGACGCTGGTCCCTCGGATTCAGTGAAAGTGACCCGGGCGTTTTTGGTGAGCTGACGGCACTGACCAGGGTATCGCAAGTCCCTGAACCCGTGACGCTGACTTTCTTTGGTGCTGGACTGGCCGTCTTCCTTGCACTTCGCCGTCGCCGCAGGGCGACCGTCTAAAACTAAGCGACCTTACGAGGCAACGGCTTTCGGTCCGCTGTACGTGGAATCGAACTTCCGCTTTTCATGAGCAGAAGTCGTGTAACGGCAGTTTGTGGCGAATCTTTGCCGTTCCGGTCCATCGCAGCGAACGGCAGAAAATTCGCCACATTCTGGACGCTCTGCGATGGCGGTGGCAGGGGCGGCGGCAGGGGGGCGGGGGCGGAGGGACGGAGACGTTCGAGAATGGCAACGGCCCAAACACTCGAGGTCGCCGAACGCCAGCTGGCGGCGGATGGACCGGTGCCAACGCCGCGATCAAGGCTCGGCAGATGGAGCGTGAGGCGGCCGAGGCGCGTGCGGCCGAGTTCGAAGGCATCGAGCGTGATCTCCGCGCGGACGGCGACGTCATCGAGCGCCTGCGCGCGACACATCTTGGATCGCGGCACTGGAGGCGGACCCGGAGTGTGCGCGACAAGTGCTGAAGGAGAGCGTAGGCGGCAGGCGGGAATCCAGTATCGCGCGTCAGCGGACACGACGAGCGCGCCGATGAGCGGGAGCGATCGGCGGCGGCCCCCACGTCTTCTAACGTGTCGCAATGTCGGCCTCGTTCATTGCCCGCTCTCAAGAGCGCCTGCTTCAGGCTTGAGGGACGCGCGATAGCGAGGAGAGTGTACCGAGCCGACGGCACGCCAACTCTCGCAGGGGTCCTCATTGCGGCAGTTGGGATGACTTCGTTCGTGACTCGAAGGCGAGGCCAAGCTGGAGGTCGGTGAACAGCAAGTCTGGACGCGCGCTCCTCCCCGGCGATCGCGCGCCGCGGACAATGCTACGCGGGCTCCGGCGGCCGGCGTCCCGCCCAGGGAGCCGCCTGCTCGAACGCCGCCGCCGCGCGCAGGACGCCCACTTCATCCCGCCAGCGCCCCGCGATCTGCAGCCCGACCGGCAGCCCCGACCGGCTGAACCCGCACGGCACGGAGATGGCGGGCACGCCGGCGACGGTGAAGGCGTACGTCAGCATCACCCACTGGATGTAGCTCTCCATCGGCTTGCCGTTGATCTCGCGCGGGTAGCTCTGCTCGACGGGGAACGGCTCCACCGCCGCCGTGGGCGTGATGATCAGATCGTAGCGCTCGTAGAAGGCGCGCAGGCGGTGCCACAGCTCGGTGCGCAGCCGCTCGGCACGGCCGATGT
>DATKDD010000005.1:0-5179 GCA_035512875.1 Gemmatimonadaceae bacterium
TTGGAGGAGTCGCGTCTTCCCGACCCCGGATTCGCCATGCAGAAGGATGGAGGCCGGTTCGCGTCGTGCGGCCGCCAGCTCCAATACACCGCGCAACTGCTCCAACTCTCGCGAGCGGCCGACGAGGGGTAGGTGCGGTAGGGGAGCGGTCACGACTCGGCCCTCACGATGGACTGGTGACTTACACCTGATGCGTCGGCCGTTTCACGCTGGGCCCCGGTCGCACAAGCGTATGCTTTCCTGGTGTCGCGTGCAACAAGTGTTTTTGCGCCAGGATACGGTTCGCCCGCGAGCGGCTCGTGCAGGGGGAGAGTCATTACCCTATCGGCATTCACCCTTCGGTTGGCAATGAGCCTCCGTCGCGTCCGGATGGCGTCGACGGAGTAGGCACCCGCGCCCGACAGGTTGAGCGACAGCAGCCCGGCCATGTAGAGCAGGCTCACCTCGTACCCTGGCATTCCGAATTGCGGACCCTGTGCGGTTACCGCGGTGAGCTTGACGTAATCGAAGCCGCTGGGCACATGAATGAGAAACAGGATGCCCGCAACATTGATGGCAAGCGCAACGGATACAGAGCGGACGCGGGTGCCCGTGATCAGTGCGATCCCCCCGATGAACGAGACCACGCTGATGATCCACAACATGGACATCGCATGCGTGATGCCGATCTGGCCCAGCATCCAGGTGAACGCGATGCGCTCGTCGGCCATGACGACGTTGTGCCAGCCATGATGAACGCAGCCGATTCCGAGCAGGATGCGAAGCGGCAGCGGAGCGCATTCGTGGAGATTTCTCGTCATGTCGCCCTCGTCGTGAAAAAGGTGTCGTTACGAGTCGTTGCCGGCAGAATCGAGCAGCGCACCGTGATCGCTCAGCGCCTGGCGTAAAGGTTCACGAACACGGTATCGGCTGCCTCGAACGCCGGAACCGTCAGCTCCACTTGATAGGCGGTGTCGCCGATGGCGCGCACCACTCCCTGAATGGGGAGCGAATCGGCCGAGGCCCGAATTGATCCCGTGAGCGTGCTGTCGCTGATCCGGAACTGGCCCGAGAGCTCTCCGGTGGCGAAGGAGCAGTTGGAAAGCCTTGAGGGAGCGACGTGCCCCTCCATGGCCGAAACCAGAGCAATGCCTTTGACGCGAGCGCCGAGCCTAACAAGAAACGAGTAGCTGACCGTGCCGGCGAATGTGCCGTCACAGGAGTGCGCCAACTGCGCGCGCCCGCTCACCGGCAGCGCGCCGAACGGGGTGGACACCGACGTTCCGATCGTTCCGTGAACTTCGCGCAGCTCCGCGCTGATGTCGGCGCGTATGGTGAGTCTCTCCACCGGGAAATTCGGCTGTGACAGCACGACCAGCGGTGCGAAGAGCAGAATCGTTCGTGTGATGAGCGCTTGCTGTGACATGGGAAACTCTCCGGGGTCGAAGTTCAGAAGCTGCCTGGAGAGTACCTGTCGAGCCTCGAGCACGATCTCCGTCAGTTGGCGTACGTCATCGGGCAGAATGGCGTAGTACGGTGGGCTGGCGGACACGTAATTCCCTACGTACGCACCTACGTCCGACATGACTACGTCGGTCAGGCGTCCTGACTACGCATTACGACTTAGAGCGCGAACCCCGGAGCGGCTGCAGAATGATCGGTCAGTGATTGCCGTCATCTTCCGGAGCCCCAAATGCGCTCACCCACACCGCCAACACCTCCGCGCCGGCGACGACTTCTTTCGTCGATCCTTCCGGTGGCTCTCATCTGTACTCCCATGCTCGAGGCGATCGTCGACATGCCCCTGAATGGTCGAGGGGCGAGGGCTGAGGGTCGGGGGTTGCGGGCCGGGAACACGCGACATCCGCTTAACGGCGGCGCGCCGTCCGGCATCGTCGCACCCGGCGCGAAATGGGGGGCCGAACCTTCCGCGGAGGAGTGGCCGGTCGCCGGCACGATCGACGGATCGCACGGTTCTCCGTTGGGCGACGTTACGCCGGGCAACGTGCACACCTTGCGAGTGCGCTGGATGTATCGCACCGGCGATGTGTCGAGCGGCCGCGATACCATTTCCAGTACGAGCTTTCAGGCGACGCCACTGATGGTCGAGCGCACTCTCTACTTTCCGACGCCGTTCGGCCGTGTCATCGCCCTGGATGCCGAGACTGGCGCCGAGCGCTGGACGTTCGATCCCCGGATCGATCGTTCGACACGCGCGCAGCGATTCATGACCTCACGCGGGGTCGCGACCTGGCTCGACCGGTCGGCACCTATCGAGTCGCGATGCGCGAGGCGCATCCTCGTTGCAACGCTCGACGCCCGGCTGATCGCTCTGGATGCACGTACCGGCCGCCGCTGCGAGGGGTTTGGAGCCGGTGGAGAAGTCAATCTCCGGGATGGGGTGCGCAACATTCGCCCGGACCGCAACGATTACCGCCAGACCTCTCCTCCCACGGTCGTGGGGGATCTCGTCATTGTGGGATCGTCGATTACCGACAACGGTCGCGTAGAGTCGCCAAGCGGCGTGGTACGCGCCTTCGATGCGCGTGATGGCCGGCTGCGCTGGAGCTGGGAGCCACTCGTCGATCTGGACACCGGCAGATCGGGATCTGGGAACGCAGTTCGGTCGGGCGCAGCCAACGCCTGGTCCAGCCTTTCGGTGGACACGCTGCGAAATCTGGTCATCGTCCCGACTGGTAGCCCGAGTCCCGATCACTGGGGAGCGTTGAGGCCGGGACCTAACCGGCACGCGAACTCGGTGGTGGCGCTCGACGCCACGACCGGGGTGCTCGTGTGGGCCTACCAGCTGGTGCACCACGATCTGTGGGATTACGACCTCGCGGCCCAACCGGCACTCGCCGACGTTCACCGCGAGGGGCGGGTGACCCCTGTGGTGATCGCGGCGGCGAAAACGGGCTACCTCTTCTTTCTGGATCGCGAGACCGGCCTGCCGCTGTTCCCGGTCGAGGAGGTTCCGGTGCCGGCGAGCGACGTACCGGGGGAGCGCGCATCGGCCACGCAGCCGATTCCGGCGCGCCCACTGCCCCTCGTTCCCACGAGCCTCACGCCTGACGACGCGTGGGGAATAACCGCGCTGGACCGACGTTGGTGCCGTGACCGCATCGCCGGCCTGCGATCGGAAGGCGTATTCACTCCGCCCAGCCTGCGGGGGACCGTGGCTTTCCCGGGCTTCATTGGAGGAATGGCGTGGGGGGGAGTGGCCGTCGACGCCGGCCGCGGGCTGCTCGTGACGAATACCAACCGAGTAGCCGGGATCATTACGCTGGTGCCCAAGGCGGACCGCGGCCAAGGTTCGGGCAGCACGATTCAGCTCCGCACAGACAGCCCGCAGGAGGGAGCACCGTACGGTGTAAGGCGCGAGTTGTTGCTGTCACCGCTCGGCCTCCCGTGCAACGCCCCCCCGTGGGGGACGCTCGTTGCGGTGGACATGGCAACCGGCGCAGTGCGCTGGGAGGTTCCACTGGGCTCGATGCGCGATCTCACGCCGCTCGCTGACGCAACGGAGTGGGGTTCGGTGTCGCTCGGCGGCCCGCTGGTGACATCGGCGGGGCTGGTGTTCATCGGCGCGAGCATGGATAGGCGGTTACGGGCGTTCGATGTGCAGACGGGCGAGCAGCTATGGAGCGCCGCGCTCCCCGCATCGGCACAGGCGACACCGATGACCTATCGAGCAACCCCTGGCGGGCGGCAGTTCATCGTCGTCGCGGCAGGGGGCCACGCGGCGATGGGGAGCGCCCTTGGCGACTATCTCGTGGCGTTCGCGTTGCCATGAAACCGGGCTCGCGAGGCTCTCGCGCATGGCGCTGGACGCCGCCTGCCGTCATCGCGGTCCTGGCGGTTCTCGCCGGCCGCGCCGTGCCGTGGGCCGAAGTGGCCGCGCGCATCGGCGACGCCTCACCTCCGATGCTGGCCCTGGCCACCGCCGCAACGTACATGGCCGTGGCAGCGCGGGTCGTCGCGTGGTGGAGCCTGTTGCAAGGCATCGGGGTGAGCTCGTTTGCCATCGCCAGCCGCGCGGCGATCGTGGGCATGGCGATCAATTGCGTGCTCATCGCCAACGCCGGCGAAATCCATCGAGTGGGAATCGTGGTTCGCGAGGCCAAGGTGGGTACGTCGGCAGTCATCGCTACGGTCGTCATCGAGCGTCTGATCGTGTCCGTGCCGTTCGCGCTGTTTCTCGCGGCGGCGGGTTTGATGCTGCCGCTTCCACCGGAACTCGCCAGGTGGAGGTTGATCGTGCTCGGCGCGATCGCAGCGATGATCATCGGCCTCGTGCTCCTCGCCCGGCCGATAGGGCATGCAAATGCCGACCGGCCGATGGCTGCCGGATGTCGGTTGCGCGCCGCAAATGCTCTGAGACCTTTCCGCGAGTCCTTGCGGGTTCTGTTGTCGGCGGGCCGGACGTCCCTCGTGTTAGGGCTCGCCGTGGTGCACTGGGCCTTTCAGATAGTCGCGCTCGTGCTACTTGAGGTGGCGTTGCAGCTTCCCATGCCGCTCGTCGGAACCCTGCTCGCACTCCTCGGGATGTCCGCGAGCGGTAGTGTACGGCTGGCGCCGGGAAACCTGGGGCTCAACCAGCTGGTCTATGCCGGCACGGCGGCGACATTTGGCCTGGAGCCCGAATCCGCGTTGGGGGTGGCAATGGTGCTGCAGGTGATCCAGACCGTGCCGCTGCTGCTGCTCGCCCTCGCGATGAGCGCACTGGCTGGGATCTCTGGTCGCACGGGGCAGCCATCGTCGCATACCGCACCTTCGTACTTCGCCCTTCGCAATTCGAGCACAACCCGGCCGGCGCAAGGCACCCGGTCCGAGTGTGTTACCTCGCCGGCGCCCACTCGTCCACCCCGCGTATGGCTACCCTCCTTCAACCGATCGCGGCCCCTCTAGGGCTGTCCAGCAGGCGGAAGAGAAGTTATCCTAGCGGCGTGAACACATCGACTTCGACGGCTCAAACCGCCGATCGACCGATCGACCCGCTGCAGATGGACCAGGAGCTGATCGCCCTTATTCTCCAGGGCGATCGTAACGCTTTTGGTGTCCTGGTCAAACGCTACAGCGATCCGCTTTATCGGCACGCGCTCGGCATGACAGGGAGTCCGGACGTCGCCGAAGACATTCTTCAGGCTTCGTTCATCAAGGCGTTTCAGCACCTGGGAGAAGTCCACGGCCGGTTCGATGC
>DATKDD010000006.1:0-3715 GCA_035512875.1 Gemmatimonadaceae bacterium
AGCGAGCCGCTCGCGCATGTCGGGCGGCAGGTCCTCGAACGCGTCGGCCACGGACAGCTCTTCCATGGAGTAGCGCGCTTCCGTATCCTGGTCCAGCGCCTGCCGGAGCTGCTCGGAGCGGCTGAACCGGCCGCGCAGCGGGAAGTCCTTCCGCAGCGGGTAGCCTTCCTTGAACGACTCCCACATGAGGATGCGGCGCAGGTCCGGGTGGCCGCGGAAGGTGATGCCGAACATGTCGTACGCTTCGCGCTCGAGCCAGTCGGCGCCCTTGTACACGGGCCAAACGCTGTCCACCTCGAGCTTCTCGCCCTGGGGGATGCACACCTTCAGGCGCAGGAAGCGGCGGAACGGCAGCGAGCGCAGGTGCCAGACGACTTCCAGCGGCTGCTCGGCGTCGCGGTGCTCAACGGCGGTGACGTCGGAGAGATAGTCGTACTGCTGCGCGGGATCGTCGTGCAACCATCGCACGATCTCAAGCACGCGATCTCCCCGCAGATACACCGTCGTCTCGCCCCACATCACGTCCACGCGCTCGATCGCCGCGCCGAACTCCGCGCGCAGCGCTTCCGCCGACGGATTGGGCTCGCCGCCCGTGCGCGGGAGGTTCCGCGGCGTAGCGGGTGCGATCGCGCCGGGCGATGCGCTTCCCGGCGTGACGACAGCGAAAGGCGCGGTCACGGAGCGGAGCGGGTCTGGTGGACCGAGTTGCCGAACGGCTCCGACAGCTCGTCGATCATGTCGGGCGGGATGTACAGCTTGCTGTCGGGGTCGGGCTCCATCTCGTCGCGCACGCGCTTGTCGGCCCCGCGCTCGTTCTTGACCTTCTCCTGGAGCAGCCTGATCCCGTGCAGCAGTCCCTCGGGACGCGGCGGGCAGCCGGGGACGTACACGTCCACCGGAATGATCGTGTCGATCCCCTGCACCACGGCGTAGTTGTCGAACATGCCGCCGCTCGAGGCGCACGCGCCCATGGAGATGCACCACTTGGGCTGCGGCATCTGCTGCCAGATCCGGCGGATGATGGGCGCGAGCTTGAACGGCACGCGGCCGGCGCAGATGAGCACGTCGGCCTGGCGCGGCGAGAAGCTCATGCGCTCCATTCCGAAGCGCGCGAGGTCGTAGTGGCTCGCGGCGGTCGCCATGAACTCGATCGCGCAGCACGCGGTGCCGAACGGCATCGGCCAGAGCGAGTTCGCGCGTCCCCAGTTTACCAGGAAGTCGAGCCGGGTGGTGACCCACCCTTCCTGCGACTTCGGGTCGTAGGAGACGATCTGGCGGTCGGCGGTCGTCCTGGCCTCCAGCGTCTGCGTGTCCGCGAGCGAGGGGTGGCGGCTCAATCCCACTGCAGCGCTCCCTTCTTCCATACGTAGATGTAGCCCACGAGCAGGATCCCCATGAAGACTAGCATCTCGCCCAGCCCGAAGAAGGACACGTTGCCTGCGGCGCAGGCGCCGTTCACGAGGGGCTCCGTGCAGGAGAGCTGCTTGAAGTGCGCGCCCCACGGGATCAGGAACACGGTCTCGATGTCGAAGATGATGAACAGCATCGCGACCATGTAGAACTTGACTGAGAACCGCTCGCGGGCGTTGCCGAGGGGAGTGATGCCCGACTCGTACGGGATCTGCTTGGCAGCGGTGGGGCGGCTCCGCATCGTGAGCGCCGACAGTCCGAGCATCAACACCGCGTTCATCGCGACGAAGCCCATCAGCAGCAGAACCGGTATGTAGGCTTTGACCATCGCTGGGCGTTACGGGCTCGTGGAAGAGGGGTCGGCCGACTTCGTGAAATTTTTCACGAGCATCGACGGGGGGAAGTTATCCGGGGAGAAAAGCTAATTCAACGCCATGGGCCATCGGCTTCCGATGCACTTTCGGCGCCCGTACATTGCGGCGGTCGCGACCTCTCCGAAAACCGCCCATATCCGAGTTCTTATGTCGATTATGAACGATCGCTGGATCACGCGCATGGCCACCGAGCACGGCATGATCGATCCGTACGAGGGGCGGCAGGTGCGCGAGGGCGTGATCTCCTATGGAGTGAGCTCGTACGGCTACGACATGCGGGTGGCCAGCGAGTTCAGGATCTTCACCAACGTGCTCAGCTCGATCGTGGATCCCAAGGCGTTCGATCCCGACTCGTTCGTGAAGTTCGAGGGCGATGTGTGCATCGTCCCGCCCAACTCGTTCGCCCTGGCCCGGTCGGTGGAGTATTTCCGGATTCCGCGCGACGTCCTGACCGTCACCGTAGGAAAGTCCACCTACGCGCGGTGCGGGATCATCACCAACGTCACGCCGCTGGAGCCAGAGTGGGAGGGGCACGTGACGCTGGAGATATCCAACACCACTCCCCTGCCGGCGAAGATCTACGCGAACGAAGGGATCGCGCAGGTGCTGTTCTTTAGAGGTGAAGAGCCGCCGGAGGTGAGCTACAAGGATAAGAAGGGCAAGTACCAGTCGCAGACGGGGGTAACGTTGCCGCGGCTTTAGGCATTGCGCTGAGCAATATTTCGAACCGGCGTATGCTATTGGAGCCGACAGAGCGAAAAGTTGGGCTGACGATTGTTGCCGCACCCATTTGGAGGTGTCGAATGTCGGCATACGGATTTCGTTTAGTCTTTCTCGCGGGATGCATCGGACCGGCTGAGTTGGCAGCCCAGGCAGCGCCTGAGACGCCGCAAGTCGCCGCTGCGGTGCTTCCATTGCCGGACTCACTCCGTGCAGGCGCGGGGGTTCGCACTTACTCCCGCGCTGAGGGAGCGGTCATCCTGCGACCGAGCACGAATGGCCTCATGTGTACCGCCGACCAACCCGGAGATGACGTCTTTGACGTCCGGTGCTATCACGTTGAATTCCTGGCGGTAATCGATGCCACTCAGCGGTTTGGTCGGATCCGGCTAACGGACAATCGAGTGGACGTCCGATTGAAGGAAGAAGTCCAAGCGGGGCGACTAAAATTTCCGGATCATCCGACCGCGGGCTACCGCATGCTCGGGCCTATCGGTGCGTACGACCCGAGTACTAACTCGGTGACGCAGGCGATCAAGAAGTGGCAATCGGTCCATATACCCTTCCGGACGGCTGCGGAAATGGGCTTACCGACCGAAAGAGAGGGCACGATGCCTTTCGTCATGGCGTCCGGGACCTGGTGGTCGCACGTCATGATCGTGCACACATCGCGGCCAGTTCACTGATGTGGTGAGTCGCACAAGCGTGCGGCCCCTACCGGACGCGCCGTACGTAGATCGATTGCGGCACGCCCTCGACCTGCATGCGCCAGCCACTCCCGGTCGCGACCAGCGTCACCTTTGGCGACCGCGCGTACTGATGCAGAGTTCCGAAAGACGTCTGACGCCAGACCTGACCGTTGACGAACTCGAACACCGTGCCGCCGTCCCAGCCGGTGAAATCGCCGGCCATGCGCGTCTCCATCATGCCGGGATTGCTCGACGGCGCGGGCTCGGGATTGAGCGCCGCGGTGCGCGCGAGATCGGCCACCGTGAGCGAGTGAGCCCGCACCCACTCCGACAGCGCGCGCAGCTCCGCCGGAGAGAGCTTGCTCAATCCGGCGGCGGCGAACTGCTCGGTTGACATCAGATTCAGCACCGAGACGCCCGGGGCGAACACCGTCGGCTCGCCCGCTCCGGGGCCCTGCGCGATCATCGTCGCCGGCGTCAATGCAGCCATCAATGCCGTCATCCAGATCCGTCTCATCACCC
>DATKDD010000007.1:0-3300 GCA_035512875.1 Gemmatimonadaceae bacterium
AACTTCATGTCGATCGAACGCTGGTCACTGATCATGGTCGCGGTCACGTTTGCGCTCTACATCGGCATCGCGCTGGCGACGCGGGTGAAGACGACAGCCGGGTTCTACGTGGCCGGGCAGAACGTCGGAGCGATAGGAAACGGAATGGCGACCGCCGCCGACTGGATGAGCGCGGCGAGCTTCATCTCCATGGCCGGAATCATCGCCTTCCTCGGCTACGATGGAGCGGTGTATCTGATGGGGTGGACCGGGGGCTACGTGCTGCTCGCCCTGCTCCTTGCGCCCTTTCTTCGCAAGTTCGGCAAGTACACAGTCCCCGACTTCGTCGGCGACCGCTACTACTCGTCCACCGCGCGCGTGGTCGCCGTAATCGCCGCGATCTTCGTTTCCTTTACCTACGTTGCAGGGCAGATGCGCGGTGTAGGGGTGGTGTTCAGCCGTTTTCTCGAAGTCAACGTGACCACCGGTGTGTTGATAGGCATGGTGATCGTCGCATTCTACGCCATTCTCGGCGGCATGAAGGGCATCACCTACACGCAGATCGCGCAGTACTGCGTGCTCATCTTCGCCTACCTGGCGCCGGCCATCGCGATCGCGTTTCTGCTCACCGGCAATCCGGTGCCGCAGCTGGCCATCGTCGAAGTGCTCCCCAAGCTCAATCAGATCAGCCAGGACCTTGGGCTGACCCAGTACGCGCAGCCGTTCACGGAGCTGAGCCGCATGAACGTGCTGCTGATGACGATCGCCTTGATGGTCGGTACCGCCGGCCTGCCTCACGTCATCGTTCGCTTTTACACCGTGCGGTCGGTTCGCGCGGCACGCTGGAGCACCGGCTGGGCGCTACTGTTCATAGCGCTGCTTTACACCACCGCACCCACGGTGGCGATATTCGCAAAATACTATGTGTTGAGCACGCTGGCCGATCGGCCTATCGAGCAGGTACAGGCGGTCGGTTGGGTACAGAACTGGACCCAAACGGGCTTGATAAACCTGCAGGATTCGAACGGCGACGGCATCGTGCAGGCGGCGGAACTGTTCGGTGCCAGGGCGACCGCGGCCGGTCCCGCGATCTCCGCGGCGATCGACCGTGACATCATCGTCCTGGCGCTGCCGGAGATCGCGCGGCTGGCCCCTTTCATCATCGCGCTGGTTGCCGCCGGCGGGCTGGCGGCGGCGCTTTCGACGGCGTCCGGGTTGCTGATCGTCATCTCCAGCGCGGTCGCCCACGACGTGTATGGCCATCTCATCAATCCATCCGCCACCGATCGCCAGAGCCTAACGGTCGGCCGCGTTGTGATCGCGATGTCGGTGGTGGTGGCCGGCTGGTTCGGCATTAACCCGCCGGGATTCGTCGCCGAGGTGGTGGCGTTCGCGTTCGGTCTCGCCGCGTCCAGCTTCTTTCCCGTCATCATCCTCGGCATTTTTTCCGATCGCACCACAAAGGAGGGCGCGATAGCCGGAATGATCATCGGGCTGGCTTTCACCGCCATAACGATCGGCCTGATACGCGCTCCGCAGATCTTCGGTGCGGCCGAGCCGGTGATCCCGGACTTCTTCGGGGTCAACGCCCAGGGGGTCGGCACGATCGGCATGATGCTCAACTTCGCGGTCTGCTGGGGCGTGAGCCGGTTCACGCCTCCGCCGCCTGACGAGGTGCGGGAGCTCGTGCGGCGCATTCGTGCCCCTTAGCGAAAAGAGATGCGAGATGCGAGATGCATTCACTACCCGCATCCCGCGTCGCGCGTCGCTCGTCCCTCAGTCCACCATGTCTTCAAACCGCATCCACTCCTTGTAGAAATACAGATCGAGGTAGCCGGTATTGCCGTTGCGATTCTTGAGCAGCAGCAGTTCCGTGCCTCCTTCCGTGCCGTAGCCGGGGCGATACATCTCTTCTCGGTACACGCCGAGCACCACATCGGCGATCTGTGCCACCGATCCCAGCGCGCCGAAATCGTCGAGAGCCGGGCGCGGATCCGGGCGGCTGCGGTCCAGCCGGGGGAGGGAGGCGGTGACGAGCACTGCCACTCGGGCTTCGACCGCCGTGCGCTTGAGCGTGCGCACAGCGGAGGCCATCGCCTCGGCTTCGGATTTCTCACCTAACGGCAAGCTGGTGAGCGAGTCCACCACCACCAGCTCCGTATCGGCGAGTGCGCTGATTTCGTTGGCCAGCGAGTCCACCCCATCGCGCGACATCCGCGCGAATCGCGGCATCGTATCGCGGAGGCGCAGCGCCGCGGCTCCAATGACGGCGCGTGCCTGCTCATCGAGCGCGCCGGTGCGCAGGTCGTCGATCCTTGCCCGGCCTTCCATCGCCAGCGCCCGCTCCAGGACGCGCTCGACGGCCATTTCGCCGGAGAAGTACGCCACCTCCGACCGCAGCGCCGCGGCCCGCAGCGCGATCGCCAACGCCAGCGCCGACTTGCCCGCGCCCACGTCGCCTCCAAGAACGATCAGATCGCCACGGCGAACTCCGCCACCGAGCAGCCGGTCCAGCGTGGGGAAACCGGTGGCCAGCGTTTCAAGCGATGGCGCGCCGTCTACCGTGGCATCCACGCGCTGGATCAGTTGCTCGAGAGGGGCGAGTGGCGAGGGCATCGATGAGATGTGCGAATTGCGAGTGCTACCTGTCCTCATACAGACGCTGAGCGGCGGAGCAACGCAACTCGTGCTTCCGTCCGCAGTTACGTGATCCGTTCCAGCAGCGCGCCCAGTTCGGCGCGACTCGCGTCGTCGAGTCTGGGGCCCGCCATCTCCAGCACCGCGCGAAGCGGGCGTGCCAGGGCCAGCGGCGGCGCGGCTGCCGTCGCGTCGAACAGACGCGAGAAGCCCGTGCGCAACCGGGCACTCATCTGGTGCGATGCGAGCCATGCTTGCGCGCCCGTTGCCCGCGCGAGTCGCGGTGCCGCGGCCAACGTGAGTGGTGGAAGCGTACCCGCGACCAGTCGTGCCGCGAGCAGACACGCCATTGCGATTTCGCGCTCACGCCCGGGAGTCGCCACCGCCGAGTAGGCGGCGAGCGCAGGGAACGGGAACTCGTGCGGTTCGAGCGTGAGTGAGCGGCGCGGCACTCGCGCAATGTAGATCGCAGGTGGGCGCGCGACGAGCGGCGTTGCTCGCAATTTTTCGCCGACTACATTGCGCCTAATGGTGCAGCCGGCAAAGACGATACTCTGGGTGGACGACGAGGCCGATCTGCTCGAGCCGCACCGCATCTTCCTGCGCAGTCGCGGATTCGAGGTGGAGTCGGCCACGAATGCCGACGACGCCGTGGAAATGCTGCGCCGCCGGACCTACAGTCTC
>DATKDD010000008.1:0-7016 GCA_035512875.1 Gemmatimonadaceae bacterium
CTCGACCGCCTGGCACAGCACCGGGATCCCGAACGTCGAGGTCTACATGGCGATGACGCCGGCGATGCGTCGCTCGCTCCTGATCAGCCGCCGCCTGGGATGGCTGCTGTCGTCAGGACCGGTGCGGCGCTGGCTCGTAAGACGAGCGCAGGCGCGGAAGCCAGGACCCAGCGATGCAAGCCGCGCCCGCGGCGAGAGCCGCTTCTGGGGAGAGGTGCGGAGCGTGGAAGGACTCATTGCCATTTCACGCCTCACCGCGCCGGAGGGCTACACTCTCACCGCACGCACGGCGATCGCCTCGGCGCGCCGCGTGCTCGCCGGCGGCATCTCCACCGGATTTCAGACGCCGTCGCGCGCCTTCGGTGCCGATTTCATTCTCGAGCAGGAGGGGGTGAGACGGGAGGACGTTGCCTGAAGGACGCTACCCGGCTCGAAGCGCCCGCGGGTGGTTCACTTTGCGGGGGCAGCGTGTTGCTGAGCAGTGTCACCGTGAACCGCTGCGCTTCGGAAATCCGCTCCACCTCGATGGCGATGGCGTCGACCGCGTTCTGCAGTCTCTGCAGTTCCCCGGCGCTCGTCGACGCGGGGATGGCCGGTCCGCCAACGCGTGAACCGATTCGCCAGAAGATCCGTGCGCCAATCACTACGCCGACCAGCACGGCAAGCGAGGCCATGATTACCACCATGACCTGCGCGAATGCCATCACATCATTATCCATGATTCATCCTCCCGCCACGGGACTGCACCACCATACGTGGAGGCGCGCGAGCCGGTTTCCCAATGGCGCGCTCTCGAATTGGAGGGAGTAGCAAACTTCGGCGGCGAACTGCGTCTCTATCCGGCTCGAGCATTCAGGTATATTCCGAGCATCCGCAGTTCTCCCTGAAGCGCTCCTGAACGCAACGGCATGCTCCATCAGTACTTGCGATCAAAAGTTCGCCAGCCGGAACCTCACGCCAGCTGCTATTGCGCCGTAAATCATGTGCGCGCTGATGCGGGGTTCAACTAATGAAGAGTTCGCCAGGCCACCGGTGCCTGCTTGCCCTTTTCGCCGCTCTGTTCTTCCTCGGCTGTCGCGAAGACGCCGGTGAGGCTGCGGCACGACGAGCCGATGCAGTGGTTGCGCATTCGACCGGCCTCGGCTTCCTCCGGCGCGATCAATTGCCGGAGGCGGAAGCAGAGTTCCAGAAAGTCGTCGAGCTGGCGCCGCGCGATCCGATAGGCCATGCCAACCTCGGCCTAACCTACCTGCGTGGTGGCCGCTACGAGGACGCGGAACGACACCTCGATCGCGCACGCAGGCTGGCACCGGACCGGGTGGATGTCGCGTTGACGCTGGCCCGGCTCTACTCACTCACCGAGCGGGCCGAGAGGGCGCGCCAGGTGCTCGAGGATCTGCCTGGCAGCGGACCCGACCAGGCGCGCGTGCTCTATGCGCTCGCCGAGCTCGAAGCCCAGGCACCTCGTGAACGAGACAGGAGCCGTCGCAAGGAGCTACTCGAGCAGGTGCTCGCGCTGGAGACGGCGAACCTGGCCGTGCGGCTCGAGCTCGTGGACATCGCCGTCGGCGAGGGCGATGCCGACCGTGCGATTGGCCAGCTCGAGGAGATACGACGCCTGCCGCCGGAGCTGCCTGTCGAAGCGAGGGAAGGGTTGGAAAAGACGATTCTTGCGCTGCGCGGCGGCAGGCCTGAAGAAGCGCGAGCATCGCTCGATCGTGTTGTTCGAATCGTACAGCTCACTGTTCCGTATCAGGCGGCGCTCGAAGAGGTGAAATGGGTGGAGGGGCCGCTCGTCGGGCGCCCGATCCTGACATTCGAGCCGCAGTCGTTGATCGCCATGCTCGGCACAGGCTTCAGGCCGTCGCCGGAGGATGCGCCGCGATTCGTGGACGTTACCCGGGACGCAGGGCTTCCCGAGCCGGGGGCGCCGTCCGCCGCGGGCCCGCCGGCCGGAGGAATGGCGCTCGCGTTAGGCGACGTCTACGGCGATGGGGTCGATGACCTGTTCGCCGGTTCGCGTTTGTACGGCGTGCAGGGCGGATACGTGTTCGACATCACCGATAGGACGGGGATCGCGCTGGATGATCCCGCCAGGCTCGCGACCTTCGCCGACGTGGACAACGATGGCTGGCTCGATCTGTTCGTCGTTACCGAGGCCGGCGACGCGCGCCTGCTGCGCAATACGGGCGGCGGAACGCTCGAGAATGTGGCGGCCCTCGAGGGCACGTTCGACGCGACAGGGGCAACGCACGCCGAGTTCGTGGATCTCGACCACGACGGAGACCTCGACCTTCTGCTAGCTGGAACAGGGAGGCGCCTGGTCTATCGCAACAACCTCGACGGCACGTTCACGGAATCCGCTGAAAGCATGGGGCTCGCCGGCGCTGGCGACGCGCGCTCCGTCCGCTTCGCCGACTTCGATGACGACGGCCGAATCGATGTCTTCATCTCGCACGCCGATGTTTCCGACCTGCTTTACCGGAACCAGGGCGGCGGCCGTTTCGCGGATGTCACAGCGGAAAGCGGGCTCGCGACGAGCGGGGGCTCGGGGGCCGCGGCTGTTGGCGACTACGACAACGACGGCTTTCTCGACCTCGTGATCACGCGCGTGGACGGCCGCCCGCCGGTCCTCATGAAGAATGGTGGTGATGGGACTTTTTCCTCCGATGACCGCTCGGCAGCTGCCATGCGGAGCATGACCGGGTTGAGGGGAGCGGCCGCCGAATTCGTGGACATCGACAACGACGGATGGCTGGATCTCGTGGTCGCCGGGACGCCGTCCACTCCTGGCGGCCGCGGTGTGTTCCTGTTGCGCAACGACGGTACGGGCCGGTTCGAGGACCACTCCACGCTCCTCGCTCCAACGGCGGCGACCGGTAGTGCGATCGTCGTCGGAGATGTGGACGAAGATGGCGATCAGGACCTTCTCATAGGCGGGCCCGCGGGAGTCCACCTGCTTCGTAATGAGGGCGGCAACTCTCGAATGGCGAGCCGGATCCAGCTTGCGGCGCTGCGCTCGGGAAGTGGCAAGAACAACACTTTCGGCATCGGCTCCAGGATCGAGCTTCGGGCCGGCGAGCTCTTTCAGACGCGCGTCGTCACCGGTCGAAACACGCACTTCGGGCTCGGGCCGCACCTGAAGGCCGACGTCGTGCGGATCGTCTGGCCTAACGGTGTGCCCCAGACCGTGTATCTCCCGGGAACCGATGAGGATGTGCTCGAGCTCGAGCATCTGAAGGGATCCTGTCCCTTTCTGTACGCATGGGACGGAACCGGCTTCCGCTTCGTGACCGACGTCATGTGGCGGAGCGCGCTCGGCATGCCGGTCGGGATAATGGGAGGGGGCGGAAGGGCGTACGCGCCGGCGGCCGCGTCGCAGGAGTATCTGCGCATTCCCGGCAGCGCGCTCCAGCCGCGGAACGGCCGGTACGTCCTCCAGCTCACGGAGGAGTTGTGGGAGACGGCGTACGTGGACGAGGTGAAACTCCTCGCCGTAGACCACCCCGACTCGGTTCAGGTTTTCGTCGACGAGCGCTTCGTGCCGCCGGCGCCGACGACGCTGCGGCTGTTCCCGATCGTGAATGCGCGCGCGCCCCGCTCGGCCGTCGATGGACGCGGCAACGATGTTCTCCCCGCGCTGCTGGAGCGCGATGACACCTACGTTTCCGGCTTCACGCCGCTCGACTACCAGGGGCTCGTAGAGCCGCACGATCTCGTGCTCGATTTCGGCGAGGAGGCTGGACGGCCCGGAACGTCTCTCTTCCTTCGCGGCTGGATCTATCCGACCGACGCCAGCATCAACGTCGCCCTGTCGCAGCGGTCCGACCTGTCGGTGATCATGCCGCGGCTCGAGGTGCGTGACGCACGCGGGCGGTGGACGACGGCGATCTCTGACGTCGGCTTTCCGTCCGGGAAGGACAAGACCATCGTCATCGATCTGGCCGGCATCTTTCCCACGAGCGATCGGCACGTTCGTATTCGCACGAACCTGCAGATCTACTGGGATCACGCGTTCGTCGCGACCGAGATCCCGGCGGCTTCCGTTCGCGTCAGGGAAGTGGAGCGCGTCGCGGCCGACCTCCACTTCCGCGGCTATTCACGCATGCATCGCAAGGGCGGCCGCTACGGCCCACACTGGTTCGACTACGACAGCGTTAGCCGCGAGCACCCGTGGCGTCCGATCGAGGGCGCGTTCACCAACTACGGTGACGTGCTCCCGTTGCTGGAGGCACCTGACGACATGTACGTCATCATGGCGCCTGGCGACGAGATGACCGTGGAGTTCGACGCCACATCCGCATCCGCGCCACCGCGCGGCTGGACGCGCACGTTTCTGATGTACACGGTCGGCTGGATCAAGGATGCCGACATGAACACGGCGTTCGGCAACACCGTCGAGCCGCTTCCGTTCCATGGGATCCGGGAATACCCGTACGCGGCCGGCGAGTCGTATCCCACCGATACGGCGCGCCAGCGTTACCATCGCGAGTTCAACTCCCGCGTCGTTCGGCGGCGCTGAGGCTTTCGGCCATGCATGCTTCGCCAGCTCTCAGGCGCGCGATCATCGCGGTTCCGTTCTTCGCCGGCATCGCGCTGGCGGTGGCGCTGGACCGCGATACCGCGGCGGCGCGCGCCGACGCCGCGCAACCCGGCTTCGTGCTGCGCGATGAGACGGCGAAGGCCGGAATGACCTTCGTGCACCGGCGCGCGGCGTTCGACCCGAAGATCGCGAACATAGAGCCGCACGTCGCCGCACTCGGCGCATCGGTATCGGTCGCCGATTTCGATGGCGATGGCTGGCCCGATCTCTATTTCACCAACAGCCGCTTCGGCGAACCTAACGCCCTCTATCGGAATCGTGGCGACGGCACCTTCGAGGAGGTGGCGGCGCGCGTCGGGCTGGCGGACGCAAACCGCCCGGGCGAGGGTGTGTCGATGGGCGCCGTGTGGGGTGACTTCGACAACGACGGTCACGAGGATGTTCTGGTCTACCGTTATGGGTACCTGGCCCTGTTTCGAAACGTGGAAGGGCGGCACTTCGAGGACGTGACGGCCGCCGCCGGGCTGCGACGGTGGGTGAACAGCAACGGCGCCATCTGGCTGGACTTCGATCGCGACGGGCTGCTTGATCTATACGTCACGGCGTACTTCCGCGAGGACGTGGACCTGTGGAATCTCGAGTCCACGCGGATCATGCATAACAGCTTCGAGTTCGCGACCAACGGCGGCCGCAACCTCATGTTCCGGAATCTCGGCGACGGCCGATTCGAGGATGTGACCGACCGGCTCGGTGTGGGCAGCACGCGGTGGACGATGGCCGCGGCATCGGCCGACTTCAACCAGGATGGATGGCCCGACATTTATCTGGCCAACGACTACGGGCCGGAGGAGCTGTACCTCAACGACGGCGGCCGACGGTTCGTGCTGACCACCGCCGGCCTGGAGAGCGAGTCGAAGAGCGGCATGTCGGTGACGGTGGGAGACGTGTTCAACCGCGGCCGGCTCGACGTGTTCGTAACCAACATTTCGGCGCGGGGATATCTGTTTCAGAACAACAATCTCCGAATGAACCAGCTCGCCGACCGGGGCCGGTTCACCAACGTCGCCGATGCGGTCGTCGCCGACGCGGGGTGGGCATGGGGCGCGCAGTTCGGCGATCTGAACAACGATGGCGCCGGCGAGCTCTTTGTCGCCAACGGATTCATCTCCGCGAACGAGAACGAGAGCTACTGGTACGCGATGTCGAAGATCAGCGGCGCCAATCAGCTGCTGTTCGAGGACGCGCGCACCTGGCCCGCATTCGGCAACATGAGCCTTTCGGGCTACGAGCGGTCACGCGTGTTCCTGAGCACCGGGCTGGGAGGATGGGTGGACGTCGCCGCCGCCGTGGGCGTGAACGATCGTTATGATGGCAGGGCCGTCGCCTTCGCCGATCTGTCCAATCGTGGTGTGCTCGACGTAATCGTCGCGAACCAGAATCAGCCGGCCATACTCTACCGCAACTATCCCGACACGTCCAATCACTGGATCTCCTTCCACCTCCAGGGCACGAACAGCAACAGGAGCGCGATAGGCGCCGAGGTGGTCGTGGAATCCGGCGGCCTGACGCTGCGCAAGGTCGTGGATGGTGGCTTGGGTTTCGCCAGCCAGAACGACCGTCGGGTTCACTTCGGCCTGGGAGAGCGTGACCGGGTGGATCGCGTCGAGATCTACTGGCCATCGGGGAGAGTTCAGGTGTTGGCCAACCCACTCGTGGATGAGATGCACTCCGTGATCGAGCCGAGGCGCTGACCCGGCGTATGACGAACGCCATCGCATCGCCGGTAGCCGCGGAGTCGCGGGCAAGGGATGCCGCGAAGATCGACCCGCGCTACCTGGTCGCGTTTCTGATCACGCTGGTGCTGGTGGCCGCGCAGTTCCGCTATCACATGGTGGGCGGATACGAGCGGCTGGCGGTGGCGCTCGGGACGTGCATGGCGGTGGAGGCGCTGCTCTCGTGGTTCGTTCGGGGCCGCGTCGTCAACCTTCAGAGCGCGTACATAAGCGGGATCAGCCTTACGCTGCTCGTCAAGCCGCAGGCAGGGGTGCTATGGCCGTTCGTGCTCGGCGGGTTCCTCGCCATCGCGTCCAAGTACGTACTTCAGTACAGGGGTAACCACCTCTGGAACCCCACCAACTTAGCCATAACGACGCTCCTGCTGACGGCACCCGGCACGATCTCGGTCCTGAGCCACCAGTGGGGTAACGACCTCGCCACCAACCTGGTCATCTGGGCGTTCGGCCTGGCGATCGTGGCGCGTGTTCGGGTACTGCACATCACCCTGACGTATGTCGCCGCGTTTCTGGTGCTGAACGGGTTGCGCAGCGTGCTGATGGGCCAGCCGCTCTGGCCGGAGATCGCGCCCATCACAGGTCCGATGTATCAGCTGTTCGTGTTCTTCATGATCACCGATCCGCGCACGATAGTCAGGGATCGCCGGTGGCAGATCGTCGTCGTCCTCACGATCGCGCTG
>DATKDD010000009.1:0-4887 GCA_035512875.1 Gemmatimonadaceae bacterium
CGCGAAGCCCCTGAAAGGTGATCCGAGGCCGTTCGAGCGGGGGCTCAGCCGATCGAACCCGGTTCCACGCTCGCCGCCCGGACACGCTCCAGCAAGGCACTGAACCGCGGCTCCTCGCGCAGACCATCCAGGAACCAGTCGTGCTCGGCGATGTAGGGATAGTTCATCATGCCCAGGTCGATCTCGCGCTCGAGCCAGTGCAGGGCCTGCTCGTTCTCTCCAGCCAGTGCGTAGCAGTGGGCGAGCTCGCGCGCGAACATCTCGCTGCCCTGAGCCGCAGCCTCGAACGCCGGCGTGATCGCGCGCACCGCCTCGTCGCGCTCGCCGCGCAATCCGTGGGCGAGGGAGCGGGCAAACGAGCCGAAGGCGGTCCTGGGGAAGCGGTCCGCGGCTGCGGTGAGGGCCGCGTCGGCCTCGTCGAGCCGGCGGTCGTAAGCGAGTGCCCACCCGAGGAAGACCGCGCCGAACGGGCTCTCGGGATCCATCTCCAGGTGCCGGCGATACGGTTCGATCGCATCGGCGAACCGTCCCTCGAGGATGGGCACGAACCCCTGTACCCCCTGCGTCAACGGCGTGAGGGGATCCAGCTCCAGCGCCCGCTCCAGCAAGGCACTCGCCTCCGCATTCCGGCCGGCGTGAGCGAAGACGTAGCCGAGCAGCAGGAGCGCATCCGGATCATCGGGTCCGAGCGCGTGCGCTCGCTCGCCCGCGCGAATTGCCGCCCTCAGATCACCACGAGAGAACGCTGCCCATGCCTCGAGCCAGTGTCCGCGCGCAGAGTGGGGATTCAGAGCGAATATCTTCTCAGTCAGGTCGTGGACCCGCTCCACGCCCTCACCCGGATCCGCGCCAGCCTCGAAGTACATCACGATGATGTGACCGAGCGTGCTGTAGAGCAGCTCGTTTTCGCCCACGAGCGCGAGCGCCGCGTCGATATAACGCTTCGCCCGCTCCAGTCCCTCGTGCGAGAAGCGCCATGCCTCGTAGCGGGCGCGCAGGTACGACTCGTATGCGCGCACATCCCGGATCGGCCGGTCCGACAGCGCCTGCGCCTCACCCACGGACAGACGTAGGCGCAGCGCTCGCACCACGGCGCGAGCCACCTGCTCCTGGATCTCGAACACGTCGTCCATCGTGCCATCGAACCTGCGGGCCCAGAGCTGATCGTCCGTGTGCGCATCGATGAGCTGCGCGGTGATGCGAAGCGCTTTGCCCGCCTTCCGCACGCCACCCTCGAGCACGTACCGTACACCCAGCTCCCGCGCTATCGTCCGTACGTCGCTGTCACGCCGCTTGAGCCGCATGGCCGATGTACGGGAGATCACCCGCAGCGCCCGGATCTGCGACAGGTCCGAGATCACCTCTTCGGTCAGGCCATCGCTGAGGTAGTCGTTCCCCCGGTCCGGGCTGATGTTGACGAACGGCAGCACGACGATGGACGGCCGGATTTCGGTCTCGGTGCCGGCGCTCACTCCTGCCGCGACCTCGCGCAGTTCGGACAGCAGTGCCGCGGCATTGCGGTGGCGGCGATCGGGTGACTTGGCCAGGCACCGGTGCACGATGCGCGCGAGATGCGGCGGGAGGTCCGGCCGAAGCGCTTCGACGGCCGGCGGATCATCGTTTCGAATGGCGTGAACGACAGCCGCCTCGGCGTCACCGCGGAACGGGCGGACGCCGGTGAGCATCTCGTACAGCACGACGCCCGCGGACCAGAGGTCGGTGCGCTCGTCCACCTCGTCGCCACGGGTCTGCTCCGGACTCATGTAGGCGACGGTGCCGAGCCTCGCCTCTTCACGGGTCAGCCTGGAGCGGGTGTCCCGCGCCACCCCGAAATCGACGATCCTGAGCTGCTGGCCGTCCGTCACCACGAGATTGGCGGGCTTCACATCGCGGTGGACGATTCCTGCCTCGTGCGCCTTCGACAGCCCGTCAATGAGCTGGACGGCGTATGAGAGCGCGTCGCGGATGGGGAGAGGACCACACGTGACCTTCGCCTCGATCGTAGCGCCCTCGTAACAGGCCATGGCGATGAACAGCCGCCCGCCCTCGGGACCTCCCGGCGATGGTTCCGTTGTCGCGATGTCGTAGACGACCGCAATGTTGGGATGGTCCAGCGCCGAAGCGGCGCGAGCCTCGCTCTCCAGACGCGCCCGAGCCTGGACATCCGCCGTCAGGTGAGCGGGAAGAAACTTCAACGCCACCAGCCGATCGAGCAACTCGTCCCGGGCCTTGTACACCACACCCATCCCGCCCCGACCAAGCGGCTCGATGATCCTGTAGCGGCCAATGGCTTCTCCGGCGGCGAGGTACTCTTCCGGATCGTAAGCGAAGGCAGCGGCGAGGACCTCTCCACTCATCTCTTCGAGAAAGTCCGGGGCCGCAGTGTGTGAGGCGAGCAGCGACGTCAGGTCCGCTCGCAGCTCGTCGTCCTCGTCGCATGCTCGAACGACGTACTCGGGCCGCTCATCGGGCGGCAGCTCGATCGCGGCCTCGAACAGCTCGGCGAGACGCTGCCACCGTTCGCTGTCGTGCCCGCCACTCACGTACGGGGCCCGAGCTCGCGGTGCAGCCATGCCTGGGCCATCGCCCAGTCTCGCTTGACCGTCCGGGGAGAGATGTCGAGGGCCGTCGCCGTTTCCTCGACCGTCAGGCCCCCGAAGAACCGGCATTCGACCACCTTTGCCTGTCTGGGATCGATCTGTTCCAGCCGCGCGAGCCCGGCGTCGAGCGCCACCAGCGTGTGCGACTGTGCTGCCGTGAATGCAGCCTGGTTCGGGAGTGCTTTCAACTCGTCCAACGGCAGCCTCTCGAGGTGGCCGCCGCGCTTCTGAGTCGTTCGATCTCGCGCGTAGTCGCACAGGATGTGACGCATCGCCCGCGCCGCGAGCGCACGGAAATGCGCGCGACCCTCCACCTCGACCCGCCCTTGGCCGACCAGTTTGACATACGCTTCGTGCACGAGGGCCGTGGTGTTGAGCGTGTAATTACCCTGCCAGCGTCGGCGCTGCCGGCTGGCCAGCTCTTTCAACTCGTCGTAGAGAATCGCGAAGAGCTGGTCGACGGCCTCCCGATCGCCGCTCCCCAGCTGCTCGATCAATCGCACCACGGTCTCCCGCATCTGGTTGGATCCAACCACCTTGCCTCCGCACTGGCTCGCGGTCCCGGCACACGCCTCAAAACTGAACCATACGCCCCGTGGACGGGTCATTCAAGCGCGCTCGCCGCGTTTCCTCGCTCTTCGCCGGAAGATATGGCCCGCTTCTCCGCCAGACCGCGTACCGGATGGTGAGGAGCACATCACCACAGACTGCCGGCACGACCGGCCCACGGAGGAAATCATGAGAACCTTGTGCACCGTTCCGATTCTGTTGCTGGCGGTATTCGGCACCGCATGCGAATCCGTCACGGCACCCGACGCGCAACAGCCTGAGGCGCTGACGCTCGCCATGGCGCATGCAGCACCGCCCACCGCGGCCGCCGGAACCTTTACGCAGACCGGAATCACCAGCCTTCAGGTCAGACAGGCAGGTCCGAACACCATCCTGGAGCAAACCTCCTCGGGATGGGTGAGCGGAACGCTCAGCGGCAGCTATACGGACAACATCAGGGTCGTGATCCATCCCAATGGACGCTTCAACGCACACTTCACCATCCGGTGTGAGTGCACGATGGCCGGCGAGCAGGGCAACGTCGATCTCGTGGCCTCGGACAAGGGCGAGCTCGTCAGTCCGACCCACGCCACTTTCGCTGGTCGCGCAACGATCACGGGCGGAACCGCCGAGCTCTCTGATCTCCGGGGAGTGCTCGAGATCGAAGGAACGGTCGACCTCCTCAGTGGACTGTCCGTCTACACGTACTCCGGCCGCATCCACTGAACGGTGAGAGCTCCGGGAACAGCGTGTGGGCAATGACCCGCACGCTGTTCCGGGCTCCTTCCTGCACCTCATCGATTATCTGATCGAATTCGCGGCTGCACTCGGCAGCAGAAATCCCGCCCGGGCGACAATGAACACAATCAACCTGGTGATGATCACGTGGCGGTAACAAAGGTCGAGGGCGCACGTCAGCGGGGGATGAGCACGGTAGGTCCAGATCCTGATCACATCTTTTATCCTGCGCTCGCGATCCTGATCAGTGCAACCGGTTTCGCCGGATTCGCCTTCACGTATTTCGGGCCCATCATCGGAGGATCATATCCCCGCGCGGGCGCCCCTTTACACGTACACGGCTGGTCCTTCTTTCTCTGGTACTTGCTGTTCCCACTCCAGGCTGTCCTCGTGGCGAAAGGGAAGCACGCCCAACACAGGACCCTCGGTTTGATCAGCGTTGCGCTGGTCGTCCTGATGACGGTCACAGGTGTGCTCGTGCTGACGGTCCGCGTCGAGGAGGCTGTGCGCAACGGCGCGCCTCAGGTCTGGTTGCTCTATGGTCCGCTGTTCCTGTCCAATCTGATCCTCTTCGTTGCGTTCTATACAGCCGCCATTTACATGGCCATGAGGAGCAGATTCCAGGCTCATAAGCGGCTCATCATTGTTGCAAGCGCTGCAGGCCTGGCAGCTGGTTTCTCGCGCGTAATCATGTTCCTGACTGGTTTTCACCCCGTGTCGATTCCAGCGGGAGCGCTGAGCTGTGGCCTGTTCATCATCATCGGCATGTCCTACGACTGGTTTACGCGCCGAGCTGTGCATCCCGTGTACTGGACCGGGATCACCGCGTTGCTGGTGGTCGAAATCTCGGTGTTGCCACAGGTCAATGGAGACGCGGTTGCGTGGATCAACCAGTGGCTGGCGGCGATAGGTGACCACCTCGGGATCCTTTACCAGCCGCATCCGACAGTCGAGTTCTAACCAGCTGGAGCCGCTCGACCTTCCGTCTCAATAGTCGCGC
>DATKDD010000010.1:0-4566 GCA_035512875.1 Gemmatimonadaceae bacterium
CGCACCTCGTCCGGCGCCATCTGGACGCCCTCATCGTTCTTCGTGCGCTTGGTGACGGCGAGCACGGCTTCGAGCACATCGTGGCCGAACTTGCTTCCAATACGCGTCTCCAGCATCTCGCGCGAGTATTCCGCACGCACGCAATCCTCGATCACGTCGTGCAGTATTCCGGCGACGAGCGTGTCGTCATCCTGTCCGTAGCGGCAGAGGATGAGCGCGACATTCGCCGGGTGCGTGAGGTAGGGCAGGCGCGTTCCTTTGCGAACCTGCCGATCATGATGCTTGGCGGCGAATGCGAGCGCGTGATTGACCCGATCGGAGTACCCCGCGGTCATCGCACCGTACGGCAGGAATGGGTGGAAAGCGAGAGCGTATTCACGTCGTCAAGGTACCCGGAGGCGCGGACCCACGCGACCGATTCATCGCTTCGAACCGCCGGCGAAGCGAGCGAGTATTGACTCCAGGCCGACCGCGTCGCGATGGTCGAATGCTCCAAGCCGATCACTGTCCACATCGAATACGGCCGTGAGCTCGCCGCGCCGGTCCCACACGGGCACCACGATCTCTGAGCGGGCCTTTGAGTCGCAGGCAATATGGCCAGGAAATCGGTCAACATCATCTACGACAACCGTCCGACCCTCCGCTGCCGCCGTTCCGCAGACACCTCGGCCGAAAGCAATCTCCAGACAGCCTAGCGTCCCCTGATACGGGCCCACACGCAGGAGCCGGCCCTCCTCGACTACTCGATAAAAGCCGGTCCATAGATGGCCAAAGGCATGATGGACGAGTGCGCTGACGGTCGCCATTTCCGCAACCGGATCACTCACTCCGGCGAGCACGAGTTCAATGTGCTCCTCGAGTTCCCTGTATGCCGCTCCTCGATCAACCGAGCGGAGATCGAGCGTGGTTTCAGCCATCCGACACCACAAAGGTGGACTGGCCGATCGGCCAGTATGTTGGAGAAACAAACAGCAACGCCCGATTACGCAGATGCTCGTGTTCGCCTAAATAGTTGGGGCAGCGTAGTATAAGTGGCCATCTAAGTCATCTGCGGCATCTGCGAGTCAGCTGTTTCCAGCTCCCCTAAACCATACCCTGGTTACCACGGCGATTCTACCGCACCACGTGCCCTGACTGCGTGGTCAGGCTTGCCAACATAGAACACCTTCGAGCCTGAAAACGTTCGCCCGACTGCCCCCTCATACGAGTTGACGCTCCCGTTCCGGCGCTTCTGACGATCGGTCTCCCGGCTTCCCCCCCTGAACGTCGAGATCGGGGGTGTCCATGCTCCACACCACCAGTCCGCGGATGCGCGATCCATCGGCGCGCGCCTCGGTCACGATCCGTTGAAGCGCCCGGACAGGTGTTCTGGACACGCAAACACACACAATTGCGTCGGGAACGGAAGCGGACACCGCGCTGGCAGCACCGCGCCGTGACACGGGCGCGCTGACGATCAGGGCGTCGTAGCGCCTGGAAATGTTGTCGATTTCGGTCCTGAATCCGTCGACGGCTCCGGCAAGCGATCCACCACCCTTCATCGACCCGGCGGGAAGAACGTCTACGATGCGATCGCGCCCGACAATCGCGGGTGTTACGGCCGAACTCCAGTGAACGCGGCGTGCGAGTACTTCGGCCACACCGGGTGCGCTGCGCACCCGCATTACACTCGTCACCGATCGTGAATCGAAGTCGGTGTCCAGCAGTAGCGTCGACCGGGCCGATCGTGCTGCCGCTGCCGCGAGATTGGCCGCTACGGTCGCCACAACCGCGGTCTCGTCTCCGAAAACGGCAATGCGGGGCAGTCGAGCCACGTTATCGGCGAGCCGGTAGTACAGTCGTTCGTACCGATCCGACACGAGGTCTATCAGCGGCGGTACGTCGCGATCGGCCCGGCGGCGTGTCCGCAAGGAGCTCCCGCGGTCCACCGTGATCAGGGCGAGCACGGGAGCTCCGGCCGCCACCTCGGCCTCGCGTGAATCGGCGACACGGGGGCGGCGCATCTCACCGCCCAGGGCTATCAGAAATCCGAATACAACACCCAGCACGCTGGCGGCGGCAATGAGCGTCAGTGGCGAAGTCGGTTGCACCGCGAACTGAGCAGCCTGCGCCTCGAGCCGCGCCACCGAGTCGTTATGTGAGCGCGCGCTGGCCAGTCCGCGCTCGGCGGCTGTCAGAGCGGCGCGCGCGGAGTCGAGCGCAACGCCGAACGGAATCGTGTCCACCTCGGGCGCCGGCTCGGGCATGTGTATTTCGGGTTGGAGCCGAGCCACCTCGCGCCGAATCTCGGCGAGTCGCCGCCCGGCGATTCCCCTGATCGAATCACCGATCTGCGTCATGCGGCCCGTCAGTGCAATGAAGACCGTATCGACAATGCCGAGCGCCTCGTACTCGGCGCGTGCGCGCTCCACGGCGGCAAGCGAATCGAGCAGCCCCGTTCCGCTCAGATCGCCAGCGACGCTTGGCGATTCCGCTAGCGCGCGGTACGACGCGGGCAGTGGAGCATCGGTCGCCCGTCGAAGGGCCGCGGCCAGCACACGGGCGCTGGCAGAGAGCGACTCGCGACGTCTGATCAAGGCGGGAGAAAAGGTATCGATGACAACCGGTGCCGGCGGCTCCGCCAACGCGCGTGCGCGCGCTCCGGCGAGGGCAGCCTCGGCTCCGGCGATCCCTATCCGTGCCAGTTCGCTCTGCCGTGCCAACAGGGTGGTATCCGCACGAGCCGGCAGCGCAGGCACCACCGGGCGCCGTAGGCCTCCCACGCCACGTGATACGGCGACTACCGAGATCAGGGCGACGAGAAAGCCGGCGCCGGCCAGCAGCAGGAGCAACATTGGCCGACGGGCGACGTTCCGCGCCCGCCGCGCCAGCCAGCGCGCGTCAGGCTCGTGCGGAACGGCGTGCTCGGACGTGTATAGCGGCGCGTCCTGAGGCTGCACGATTCCTTAGGGAGTATTACGCACGAACACGGGCTGCGCCCAGGCCATGTATCCCATCGAATCGCGCACGCGGGCGCGCACGTACCGCTCATCTCCCTTGAGCGAATAGACGGCCGGATTGGCGCCAGTTCTCGCCAGCACGCGGCCGCCGCTACCGACGAATTCCGTGGTGTATTTGAAGTCGCCGCGCGGATCGATGGTGATCGTCAGACGGGTGGGCTCCACCTGGATGTCGGCGAGATCCACGCCTGTGCTGGCGTAGAAACGGCCATCCTCCATCGCCGCGACCAGTGTATTGGCGTCGAGCCGGTCGGCCCGAACGACGATCCATCCGCGGCCCGGGTTGGAGCGTTCGGGGGCGAACTCGCCCTGGAAATGATGCGCATCGTCCACCGCAATGCCGTACAGCCGCTTTCCATCGGTCAACAACCGATCCCAGATATCCTCCAGACCATCGGCGTCGCCACCGCCAAGATTGTGCACCTGCGGATGCCCGTTCCAGATCTCGAACAGCTTGTCATTACGAATCTGCCGCAGCTCTTCGTAACCGAACGCCCAGCGAAAGTTGGGATGGTTGATGTGCGGTACGCCTTGTACCTCGCGAATCGCATCGACGTTCTTCTGAATGGTACCGACGAGCGTCGAATCGGTGCGCGGCTCAATGAGTCCCGGAATATTGAGCCCATTCACGTGTACGGGCTTGCGCTCGAAGCTGGAGGTGACCTCTTCGCCGGGAATGAGCAAAAAGGTCGAATCCACCAGATGCGCGAGAAGCCGAGGGTCGGTGAATACGTTATGGTCCGAGAGCACGAGGAAGCGATACCCATGCGTCTTGTACCAGATCGCGACGACCTCGGGAGGCGAATCGCCGTCGCTCTCGGTCGTATGCGAGTGCGTGTTTCCTTTGAACCATGTTCCGCTTTGTACCGCGGGTAGTTCGAATCGGGCGCCGGCGGGCTCCTGCGCCGGCAACGCGCGTGAGGCAAGGAGCGCCGTACCGAGTAGAGGGACGAGCGCGGAGCGGATCATCATCATCACGGAGTCATGGATTCAGGGGAAGCGGCCATCCGATCGGGCACGCGCAAGCATACGCCGCGCCCGTCACACCGGCGAGGGGTAGCGAAGGCCGTTCACCGACGGCGGCGGAGCACCTCCAGTATCACGCTCGCCAGCAGAACGATGGCGATCAGGCTGAAGCAGATCGACGAGATGCTCCACGCGACGCCATCCTGGGTGCGAGTGAGCGTGCTGAGCCCGAGCGCCGTCAAGCCCAGGGCCAGACGCATCACCCACGGGGGCACCACGTCCCGATCGCGATTGGCGACGTACAACAACGTCGCTCCGCCCACGAAAGTGAGCACGCCGAGAACCAACTGCATGGTCTATTGTACACTAGATCGTTGCGCGTGTGGCGCGCTCCACAAACGAAAAAAACGGGACGTCGGCACAATCGCCGCCGTCCCGTTAGTTCGATGTCTGAGACCCTATTGAACCGTGACCGTACCCACCATGCCCATCGCCAAGTGCGGCGTGCAATTGAAGGGGTATGCTCCAGGCTTGATACCGGCGAACGAAATCGTGTAGGAGGTGCCCGGCTGCATGAGAAGCGGCCCCATTAGCGGACTCA
>DATKDD010000011.1:0-7187 GCA_035512875.1 Gemmatimonadaceae bacterium
TCAGGTATCTCACTGAGCACATCGAGCCGCGCCCGCAGATCGGCACTCCGCTTGGTGTCGTGCGTAAAGGTGCACACCAGCGACTTTGGCCAGCGCGCCCGGCGCTCGGCCGCGCCCTGGTGCAGTCGCCGCAGCGCGTGAGACAGGTCGCGGTCCGGCGTGCCACCCACCTCGTTGAGCGAAGCGAGTGGGGCGTACATGTAGAGCGCCGTGTCCTCGATGCCCTTCGCCATCGCGGGGCTGGTAATCTGCTGAAAGAGCGCGATGGCCTTTCGGCGAAGCTCCTTGATATCTCCCGCGTCCGACGGATCCTCGCGCAGCAGAACATCGGTAACGCGAGCGAGGAGCGCCGCATCGACGATTCCGACCTTGCGCGCCGCGGCTTCGGCACGTTCTATGAGGGCCCGATCTTCAGGAGCGGCCGCGCCCCCGGTTAGATAGGACCGGTAGACCGGGAACGCCGCCGTCAGCTGCATCATCACGCTGCGCAGTGCTCGCTGGCTGGCGAGCGCGTGCGGATCCCGCCGGCGCAGCACTGGTACCATGGTTCGCGCAACGCGCCGGATGTCGGCATCGAACGAATGGCGGAGCATGTACTGCTTCGCGTACCGCGCCACATCCCTGAAGTACGGGCCCCGCTCGCCGAGTCCGAGCAGCTCGCGATAGGTGTCTTCGATAAGTTTGCTGCCATGGGAGTCGATGAGCACCGCCTCCAGGTCATTCAGAACCTCGTAGCCGGTAGTGCCGGCCACCGGCCAGTCGTCGCGCAGCCGCTCGTCATGCTCGAGTATCTTCTCTACGTAGATGGGCGGATGAGCGCCGCGCGCCGCGGCACGCACATCGAGCGATTCGCGCAGCCGGCGGAGATATGCGGCGGGGTCGAAGAGCCCATCGACGTGATCCACCCTGACTCCGTCGAGCAGCCCATGCTCCACCCATTCGAGGATCAGCGCGTGCGTCGCGTCGAAGACCTCGGAATCTTCCTGCCGCACGGCCACGAGATCGTTGATCTCGAAGAAGCGGCGGTAGTTGATGTGCGTCGCGGCCCGGCGCCAGAACGAGAGCGCATACGGCTGTGCATCGACCAGTGTGCGGAGCCGCGCGCGTGCGGCGTCGCCTGACGAGAATTGCTCGACGATTCGCGCCGGATCCTGCGCATGAGCGTCGCCACCCACCGGTTCGAACAGCTCCGGCAGGGTGGAAGGATCGACCGGGAAGGAATGGTCGAAGTAGCGAAGGCGAAACCGGCCGTCCTCGTACGCCACGCGAAGCTCGTTCCGCTCGATGACCGCGTCGAGCTCGTCGCCGAGAACGGGAAGCATTACGCGACCATGGAGGTTCTGCGGCGCATTCCAGGCGATGTCGAACCAGCGGGCATAGGGCGAGTTGGATCCGAGCAGCAGCACATCGTCCCAATAGCGGTTCAACGGGCTCACCGCCATGTGGTTAGGCACTATGTCCAGCAGCCAGCCCATCGTCCGGCCGTGCAACGCATCGGCGAACGAGCATAACGTTTCCCGGTCACCCAGCTCGGGATTGAGCCGTGACGGATCGATCACGTCGTAGCAGTGCTGGCTCCCCGGCCGCGCCGCGAGCACCGGGGACGTGTACGCGTGCGACACGCCGAGCGCCTCGAGGTACGGAACCAGCTCCCTGGCGTCGGCGAGCGTGAAGCCGGCGTGCAGCTGCAGCCGGTACGTGCCGGTGAACGGCGCCGGACGTGTCATCTCCGGCGCGCGTCGCAGGCGCCGAGCATCGCGTTCACGTCCGGCTCGCCGATGAGGGTTTCGAGTGACATCGCCAGGCGTCGCCTCCAACTCGGATACGCCTCCTGGCTTGCGGCCGGTACGTTGACAGGCTCCTCCTCACCCATCACGTCCTCGAGCGAAAGCGCAACCATTAGCGACGGCGTGGCGCAGACGAACGCGTTGACCGCGCCGCAGATGGTGGGGCTGTCAGGATCTCCCTCGAGCAGCAGCCCTTCCGCCTGGAGAAGGGCAGTCAACGCCGCGCGTTCGGCGTCGCGATTGACCAGCGCTTGCGCCGCGGCCTCGGCGGTGCAGAGCCCCGTGTGGCGGCGAAGCTCGATGTCGCGGCCGGCCAGGAACCCGGCGATCGGCACGTGGTCGTGCGTGTTGACGACCGTCAGCGCCAATTCATCGTACTCGGCGGAGGGCTTGAAGCCGGTCTCGTCCTTACGCTCGAAGTACATCACGCGAGTCCCGAGGATTTCCCACTCGCGCAGGGTGGCAGGCACCTCCGGCGGCACCGTCCCCAAGTCCTCACCGACAATGATGGCTCCCGCACGGGTTGCCTCGAGCGCAAGTATCCCGAGCAGGTCCTGGGTGGGGAACTGCACGTAGGCACCGTCGCGTCCGGTGGATCCCTGAGGGATCCAGAACTGCCGAAACAGTCCGAGGATGTGATCGATTCTCAGGGCGCCGCCATGTCTCAGTCCTTCCCTGAGCACGGCTATCCAATAAGCATACTGCTGCTCGACCAGAGCGTGGGGATTGATTGGAGGAAGGCCCCAATCCTGTCCGTTGTCGCTATACTGATCTGGTGGTGACCCTAAATTGACGCCATTTATTAAAAGTGACTGGTTGGCCCAGGCGTCACTGCCATCGCCGGCACAACCGATTGCCAGATCCTGATAGAGGCCCAGTGAGAGTCCGGCCGACGTCGCCGCGCGTGCGGCGAGATGGAGCTGACGGTCGAGCTCGAACTGGAGCCACCGATGGTAGTCCACACGCTCCACGTGCTGCTCGCGGAAGGCGGCAACCTCAGCGGTACCCGGGTCCCGGAATTCAGCCGGCCAGTCGTGCCAGGAACGTTCCCTAGGAGAGCCGCTCAGCTGCTCCTCGAGTGCCTGAAAGGTGGCAAAGTCATCGAGCGCGCGCCCTTCACGGTCCACATAGTCTCGAAAGGCGCGTGCCCGCGCGGTCCCGCGATCCAGCTGAGTGCGACGAAACGCCTCGTAGAGCGCTTCCAGAACGGCGGACTTGAGCTTCCACACCCTTTCGTAATCGAGCCACCGGGCGTCGCGGAGCTCGGCCAGTGCTTGCGTCGTATCGGGCGCCTCGATCAGCGCCAGCACCGCCTCGGCTCCCGACCACTCGGGAACGGCGTCGATGTCTATGTAGAGCGGATTGCGGTAGATGCGGCTCAGCGGGCTGTAGGGGCTCACGTCGCCGCCTGTGTTCCGAAGCGCGTGAAGGGGGTTGAGGCCGACGAACGCGGCGCCCTGAGCGGCACCCCATTTTACCAGCCTGGTCAGGTCGGTGAGATCACCCGCGCCCCAGCCACGTTCGCTTCGCACCGCGTACAGATTGACGCCGAGCCCGAACACCTTGCGGCCGGCCAGCCGCTTCCGGGGCGACGGGCAGCTGTGCGGCACTACGATCAGAAGCTGCTCGCCGGTGGGATGCTGACCGTCGTAATGCAGGCGGATCCGGATGGGATGATAACCCGGCTCCGGCACGACCGGGAGCCGCAGCCTCAGAATGCCGTGCTCGTCAGGCGCGGAACGGCCCGCGCGCTCCACGTCTTCGCCCGAGGGCATTCGCTGAGCGAGATTCCAGCCCACCGCGCCGCTGCGCCGGCCGGGCACGCGGATCGCGATATGCGTGGCGTGCTCCGCGCGCACGACGCGCACCGGTGGGAGCAACCGTTCGCGGTCGCGAGCATCCCACGCCTCGAGCGCCTGGCGAGCGCATTGCTCGTCGCTGGCGTCGAATCCCATGGCGGCGAGGAGCGCGATGCGTGTCGCGTCGGACGTGTGACGAACCTCGCGGCCGCTCTGCTCCACGTAGCTCGGCAGGATGCCCGCGCGCTCAGCGAGCGTGTGGAGCGCGGTCTTCGGTTCTTTCATGCGTTCGATGCTGCGCGTTCAGCGCGCGATGCGGCCAGACGGGGTATCAGGCGCGAGGATGACCGCCGAGAGGGGCGGCAACCGGAGCTCCATGGACTGATCGTAGCCGTGCAGCGGCTCGGCAATCGTCGTCAGGCGTTCTTCGGTAGGATAGCCGCTGCCCCCGTACTTCCGGTCGTCCGTGCAGAGGAGCCGTGTGTACGTCGTCGCCGCCGGCGCGCCGATGCGATAGCCGTCACGCGGCACCGGCGTGAGGTTGAGCGCCACGACCAGGTGGGCATCGCCGTCGCGCCGCTCGTAGGCGAGCACCGAATTCTCGCGGTCGTTCACACTGATCCAGCGGAATCCCGAAGGTACCGTGTCTTCGCGCCACAGGGCGGGATACTCGGCGTAGATACGGCCCAGGTCCTCGAACATGGTGAGCAGCTGGCCACGGACCGGGTCGCCGGTGAGATGCCAATCGAGGCTCCGGTCGTGGTTCCATTCGTCATACGGCGCGAATTCGGAGCCCATGAACAGCAGCGCCTTGCCTGGTCGCGTGTACTGATAGGTGAACATCAGGCGCAAGTTGGCGAATTTCTGCCACAGGTCGCCAGGCATCTTTTCGAGCAGCGAGCCCTTGAGGTGCACCACCTCATCGTGGGACAGGGGCATGATGAACCGCTCGCTATGCTCGTACATCATGGCGAAGGTGAGCTGGTCGTGGTGGAACCGCCGGTGGATCGGGTCCAGCTCGAAGTAGCTCAACGTGTCGTGCATCCATCCCATGTTCCACTTGAACGTGAACCCCAGTCCGCCGTCGCGGACGGCGTGGGTCACGCCCGGCCACGAGGTGCTTTCCTCCGCGACCGTGAAGCATCCCGGTGTTTCGGCGCGCACGGTTTCGTTGAGCTGCTGCAGAAAGGAGATCGCGTCGAGATTTTCGCGGCCGCCGAATTGATTGGGGACCCACTCTCCTTCGCGGCGACTGTAGTCCAGATACAGCATCGAGGCGACGGCGTCGACGCGCAGGCCATCGATGTGCAGTTCGTCGAGCCAGTAGAGCGCGTTGGAGATGAGAAAGTTGCGGACTTCGGTTCTTCCGAAGTTGAAGATGAGCGTGCCCCAGTCGGGATGCTCGCCCTGCCGCGGATCCTCGTGCTCGTAGATCGCCGTTCCGTCGAATCGGCGGAGCGCATAGTCGTCTTTCGGGAAGTGCGCCGGCACCCAGTCGACAATGACGCCGATCCCGTGCTGATGACAGTAGTCCACGAACCATCTGAAGTCGTCAGGCGAGCCATGGCGCGCGGTGGGCGCGAAATAGCCGGAGACCTGATAGCCCCAGGAGCCATAGAACGGGTGTTCGGAGACGGGCAGCAGCTCGAGGTGCGTGAACCCGAGCCTGGTGCAGTGCGCGACCAGCCGTTCGGCGAGCTCACGATAGGTGAGAAAGCGGTCGCCCTCCTCAGGCACTCGTGCCCATGAGCCGAGGTGCACTTCGTAGATGAGCATGGGCTCGCGCGCATGGTCGCGCGAGTTCCGTTTCGTCATCCATGGGTCGTCGCCCCATTCGTGAGCCGAACTGTGCACGATGGAGGCCGTACCCGGCGGCATCTCCATGCGCTTGGCGAAGGGATCGGTCTTGGTGCGCGGCACGCCTTCGCGCGTGAAGATCTCGTACTTGTAGAGCGCTCCCGCCCCCACATCCGGAACGAACAGCTCCCACACTCCCGAGCTCCCCAGGCGCCGCATCGGGAAGAGCCGGCCGTCCCATCCGCACCAGTCTCCGACGACACTGACGCGCCGCGCGTTCGGCGCCCAGACGGCGAAGGCGGTGCCGGCCAGCCCGTCGAGCGTCGAGGGATTGGCGCCGAGCTTCTGCCACAATCTCCGGTGCGTTCCTTCGTTGAACAGATGGAGATCCATTTCGCCTAACGAGGGTTCGAACCGGTACGGGTCGGCGCGTTCCCACGTCTGCCCGCCTTCGAAATGGAATCTCAGGCGATAGTGGAGCGGGAATCTGGCTTTGGGCAGATGGCAGGCGAACAGTCCGTCCTTCTCACGCTCCATCGCCACCGCCGCCTTACCACTGGGCAGGCATTCGACGCCGGTGGCATTGGGGTGGTAGGCGCGAACGACGAGGCCGCGTCCATTGGCCGCCGGGTGGGCTCCAAGGATGCTGTGCGGATCGTCGTGGTCGCCGGCGAGCAGCCGGTCTATGGCGCCGGTATCGAGTAGTGTCGTCATGACGATCCTGCTCCCGCCAGTTCCGTTCCGGCACGCGCCGCGGTCGCCGTGCTGTCGCGCGAGGTGCGACGATCGACGCCGAAGCGCAGCAGCACCAGCGTGTGCGGAGCGAGAGTCACCTCGTCGCCCGCGTTTCCGCCAAGCTGCTGGGATTCCGCGGCCGTGTCGATGAGTGCCATCCACTTCCCCGGCGGGTCGCGCTGAGGAAGACGGAAGTGCACCTGATGCGGTCCGCCATTGAGCAGAAGCAGCATCGTATCCCCTTTCACAGGCCGCCCGCGAGCATCCATCTCGTCGGTGGCATCGCCGTCGATCAGCATGCCGATGGCATGCGCGGCGGCATCACGCCAATCCGCACCAGTCATCTCTCCGCCACCGGGCGCGATCCACGTCAGATCCTTGTTCCCGCTCTCATCGATCGCCTGCCCGCGAAAGAAATGACGCCTTCGCAAGGTCGGACTCGACTGCCGCACCGCAATGACGTGGCGCGTGAAGTTCAGCAACGCCCGTCGCGACTCATCGAGATCCCAGTCGACCCAGCTGATCTCGTTGTCCTGCGCATAGGCGTTGTTGTTGCCGCACTGCGTGCGCGACATCTCGTCGCCATGCGACAACATCGGAATGCCCTGTGACAGCAGCAGCGTAGCAATGAAGTTGCGTTTCAGACGTTCGCGCAGCTGAACGATCTTCGGATCGTTGGTCGGCCCTTCGACCCCCCAGTTGCGACTGATGTTGTCGTCGGTTCCGTCCCGGTTCTGTTCGCCGTTCGCTTCGTTATGTTTTTCCTCGTAGCTGACCAGATCGTGCAGCGTGAAGCCATCGTGCGCGGTGATGAAGTTGATGCTGGCGTAGACCGCTCGCTCGCTCCACTTGTACAGATCGCTGCTTCCCGCCAGCCGGCTGGCGAGATCGGGGATCACACCCGGCAGGCCCTTCCAGAACTGCCGCACCGTGTCGCGATACTTGCCATTCCATTCGGCCCATCCCACGGGAAAGTTCCCCACCTGGTAGCCGCCCGGCCCCACGTCCCACGGCTCGGCGATCAGCTTTACCTGCGACAGCACCGGGTCCTGCTGGATGATGTCGAAGA
>DATKDD010000012.1:0-9653 GCA_035512875.1 Gemmatimonadaceae bacterium
TGGAAAGATGCGCTCTACGCCTACGCCATTCGAGATCTTTCGGACCGTGAACGTCTCGCTCACGCCGCTTCCGCGCCGGGCGATGCACACCCCCTCGAACGCCTGCAGCCGCTCCTTCTCCCCTTCCTTGACTCGCACGTTTACACGCACGGTGTCGCCGGCCCGAAAGTTCGGAAGGGTGCGCAGATATTCCTTCTGCGTTTCAATAAAGGCATGCATATGACAATCGGGCTGGGCCCGAAGTAGAGGTTGTCGGGTAGAGACAGGTAAAAGTAGGGCGGAAGCGGCTGTGGGGCTAGGGGCTAGGGGCTAGGGGCTAGGGGCTAGGGGCTGGGGGCTGGGGGCTGGGGAATGTGTGCGTCGATCTCAGACGCTGCTTAAATCGATCCACACAATCCCTAGTCCCTAATCCCTAGCCCCTCTACCCGGTTCTCACCCCTCCCCCTCCCTCCGCGTACACCACTGTCTTGATGTTGACGAACTCACGGATCCCGAACACGCCGAGCTCACGTCCATATCCCGAACGCTTCACTCCACCGAACGGCAGGCGCGGATCCGACGCCACCATCCCGTTCAGAAATACCTGCCCGGCTTCCAGTTCGACGGCGAATCGCTCCGCTTCTGCCGCATCGGATGTCCATGCCGCGGCGCCGAGCCCAAAGCTGGTATCGTTGGCGAGACTGACGGCCTGATCCAGATCCTTCACACGGAAAATCGCAGCCACCGGCCCGAACAGTTCCTCGTCGTAGGCGGGACAACCCGGGGGGATGTCGGTGACCGCCGTGGGAGGAAAAAAGTAGCCCGGGCCCTCCGGAAGGGTTCCGCCGGTCAGCACGCGCGCACCAGCTCGCACCGATTCTTCGATCTGCCTCACGAGATCCTCACGGATCGCCTGCGACGCCAGTGGGCCGATGTCCGTTTCCTCGTGCGTGGGATCGCCTACCGTGAGCGCTTCCAGCGCAGCGACGAAGCGTGGAATGAAGGCGTCGGCAACGGCCTCGTGCACTATGAAACGCTTTGCCGCTATGCACGACTGCCCGTTGTTGATCACACGGGCCTTCACGGCCGTGGCAACAGCGGCCTCGAGGTCCGCGCTCGGCATAACGATGAAGGGGTCGCTGCCTCCCAGCTCCAGCACGGTCTTCTTGATCTCGTCGCCGGCGATGCTGCCAATACTCTGGCCTGCCGCCTCACTTCCGGTGAGCGTCGCCGCCGCTATACGCCGGTCCCGCAGCACGCGCTCCACTTCGCCGCTGCCAATGAGCAGCGTCTGGAATACGTCCGCTCCGAACCCGGCGCGGCGAAAGATCTCCTCCAGGGCCAGCGCGCACTGCGGCACGTTGGAGGCATGCTTGAGCAATCCGACGTTGCCGGCCATGAGCGCCGGAGCGGCAAAGCGCATTGCCTGCCAGAACGGAAAATTCCAGGGCATCACCGCCAGAATCACCCCTAGCGGCTGATAGCGAATCTCCGCCCGCTGCCCCGGACCGACGTCGACCATCTCGTTGCCGAGAAATCGCTCGGCGTTATGCGCATAGTACCGACAGGCGGTGGCGCACTTTCGCGCCTCCGCCAACGCCGCAGCCAGCGGCTTGCCCATTTCCATCGTCATCAGCCGCGCCCAACGATCCTCCTCCCCCTCCAGGAGATCGGCCGCGCGCAACAGCGCTGCAGCCCGGTGCTGGAACGACGTGCTACGGTGCCGGTCGAACGCCAGGCGCGCACGCGCAATTCGATCGTCGATCTCGTCAGGCTCGATCGCCGTGAAAGTTCGCAACGTTTCGCCCGTAGACGGGTTGTGTGATACGATGGCCATGCCGGTCAGGAAAAATGGGTGGTGCCCGCGGCAATCTGTGGTTACCCGGGCGAAAGCTCGAAGAGCCGGACCGGACTACTTGTCGCGCTCACCAGTGATTCGCGCGGCATGTTCACGCCGCCACGCGGCGATGCGCGCGTGATCCCCTGACAGCAACACCTCGGGAACGGCATGGCCGCGATACACGGCGGGCCGGGTGTAGCTCGGCGCGCTCAGTCCCGGTTCCCAGTGAGAATCCGTCCGCGCACTCTCGGCGTCGGACATGGCGCCAGGGAGCAGCCGCACCGTGGCATCGATCACCGCCAGCGCCGCCGGCTCGCCACCCGACAGTACGAAGTCTCCGAGCGATAGCTCTTCCGTCGCGAGATGGTCTGCCACGCGCTGGTCCACGTCCTTGTAATGACCGCACAGCAGCGTGAGCTCGCTCCCCGCGGCGAACCGCACTGCATCGGCGTGCTCGAAGCGTCGGCCCCGCGCGGAAAGCAGCACGATCGGGACTGCTGCGCCGATACTCTCTACCGCTTCGAAGAACGGCTCCGGCTTCATGACCATCCCCGGCCCGCCGCCGAACGCATAGTCGTCAACCGTACGGTGCCGGTCGTGGGTAAACTCCCTGAGATCCACCGCCAGATAGCTCACCGCGCCTGCCGCGGCCGCCCGAGCCGGAATGCTCAGCCCGAGTGGCGTGGTGAAGAACTCGGGAAAGATGGTAACGATGCTGATCTTCAGCATGCTCAGTCGAGCATCCCGTCGGGAAGCTCCACGACGATGCGACGCTCGTCGCGATCAATGTCGCGCAGAAAGGCACTGATCAGGGGAATGGCGGTGCGCTTGCCATTACGATCCACCTCGACCATTAGCCCCTGCGGCAGCTCGTAGTAGTCGAGCACCTGGCCGAGGGGCGTTCCATCAGCGAGATCGACGCGCATTCCGACCAGCTCGTGCAGGTACGCCTCGGACTCGCCAGGCGGTTCGGCCTCATCACCAGGAACGAGAAGGTAACGGTCGCGCCACTGCTCGGCGGAATCGCGATCGCCGATGCCACGCACACGTGTAATGAGGAGCCCGTCCTTGAACGGTGACGCGCTCTCGATCTCGAGCGGTGTCGCCTCGCCCAACTCACCGTCGGTCGTGCCCCCGATCACACGACGGCCGGGCGCGAAGATCGCGTCCGGCGCGTCGGTGAGTACTTCCACTACGATGTCGCCGCGGAGGCCATGAGCCCGCCGCACGCGCCCAACGATCAGGTGCGCGGGCGCGTCAGGCATTACGACTCCGAGCCCTCTTCGGCAACGGGGACGGCGCTGTCAGCGCGCTTGGCGGCGATGCGCGCCTCGTGGCGCTGCTTGAGGACGCCGGCGCGACGCAGGAGCGAGCGCACCGTATCGGACGGCTGCGCTCCGTTATCCAGCCAGTAGTTGGCGCGCTCGGTTTCCACCGAAAGCCCCCCCTCCTTCTGACGAGGATAGTATAGCCCGATAGTCTCGATGAACCGCCCATCGCGCGGACTCCGCGAATCAGCGACCACGATCCGGTACGTGGGGCTTCTTTTCCGCCCACCGCGGCGGAGACGAATGCGAACGGACATGCGAGTTACTCCTCTCGTCAGGTGACTGTTGCTGCTCCGGGCTCATCGCGACCGGCGGAGGTTTCCGCGAACGGCGCACCCGGTTTGGGAATCGGGAATGGGGAATCGGAACTTCACTCGATCGATTTCCTACCCTGCCACGTCGCGATTTGGATCGGAACGAGATCTCGAATGCCCAGAAACGATTCCCGATTCCCGATTCCCCATTCGCAAACTACCTCATCAACCCCCCCAGCATCCCCGGCGGCAACCCCATGCGGCCGCCCCCTCCTCCACCCCCCGCTCCGAGCTGCTTCATCATTTTCTGCATCTGGCGGAACTGATCCAGCAGTTTGTTCACTTCGCTCACCGGACGACCGGCGCCCTTGGCGATGCGGGCTCGGCGCGAGCCGTTGATGATGCCGGGGGAACGGCGCTCCGACGGCGTCATCGATAGTACGATCGCCTCGATGTGCCGCATGCGATTGGGGTCGATCTTGGCCTGCGACAGCATCTTCTTGTTGACGCCGGGGAGCATGCCGAGGATCGATTCGAGTGGACCGAGCTTCTGCATCTGCTTCATTGCGACCAGAAAATCCTCGAGATCCATTCCCTCCTTGCGGACCTTTTTCTCCAGCTTTCGAGCGGCATCCTCGTCGAAGTTCTCCTGTGCCTTCTCGACCAGGCTGACGATGTCGCCCATCTGCAGAATGCGGCCGGCCATCCGCTCAGGATGGAACTCCTCCAGCGCATCCACTTTCTCGCCGACACCGATGTACTTGATCGGCTTCTTGGTGATGCCATAGATGGAAAGCGCCGCTCCTCCGCGGGCATCGCCGTCCATCTTTGTCAGCACTACTCCCGTCACGCCTAGCGCCTCGTCGAAGCCGGTGGCAATGCGCACCGCGTCCTGTCCGGTCATGCCGTCGGCTACGAGAAGGATCTCATCGGGGCGGATGGCCACCTTGAGCGCCCGAAGCTCGTTCATCATGTCTTCGTCGATCTGCAGCCGTCCGGCGGTATCGACTATGACCACCCGCTCCCGCGCGCGTGTCGCCTGATCGATGCCGCGTTTGGCGATGCGCACCACGTCCTGCGAGTCGCGCTCGCTATGCACCGGAATGTCGAGCTGCTTGCCGAGCGTCTCGAGCTGGTCGATGGCGGCCGGCCGGTAGACGTCGGCGGCGATCAGCCGTGTCGACCGCCCTTCGGCCTTGAGGCGGCGAGCGAGCTTGGCGGCCGTGGTCGTTTTTCCCGACCCCTGCAGCCCGACCATCATTATCACGGTGGGCGGAACCGAACTTACCCGCAGCCCCTCGCGCCGCTCGCCGAGCATGTTGGCCAGCTCGTCGTGCACGATCTTGACGAGGTGTTGCCCGGGCGAAACTGTCTTGATCTGCGAAACGCCGACGGCGCGCTTTTCAACGCGCTCGAGAAACTCGCGCGTGAGCTGGAAGTTGACGTCGGCCTCGAGCAGTACCCGGCGCACTTCACGCAGCCCTTCCTTGATGTCGCTCTCGTTGAGGACACCCCGTCCGCGCAGCCGGGTGAAAACGGCGTCGAGTTTTTCGCTGAGCTCGTCGAACATAAGCCGTTAAAGGTAGCGCGGGGAGCGGGAAGCGGGAAGCGGGGGTGATTGGGAATCGGGAATGGGGAATCGGGCGTGATGGGAGCCGGGCCGATTCGCTTCCCGATTCCCGATTCCCTTCCCGATTCAGGCGCGCGATTCGTTTCAAATCACATCTCTGTTCGTCAGCTCAAATGAGATCCATGATGAGACAGGGCTGGTGCATTTTATTCCGTTCTTTCCACCCACCGATTTCCGACTCGGTTTCCGATCCTGATTCCCTATCCCAGTTCCCGATTCCCGGCCAGCGATTCCCGATTCCCGGCCAGCGATTCCGATTCCCGATTCCATCGTAGTTATACTTCCGTTCCCCGCTTACCCAAGACGCACGTGCAAATGCCCCGAGCTCAACGCCGCGACGATATTCTCCTATCCGAGCTGCCGCCGAACATGCCACTCATGGCACTTCGGTCGACGATTGTGTACCCGCTGGGAACGATCGCGGTACAGATGGGCTCGCCGGAAAACCTGTCGCTGTTACGGTCGTCGGAGAATGGTCTCATCGTGGGGTTGGTCATCGCGTCAGGCGATCATGACGACGTGATGAACCCCGAGCTGTTCGTCGGGCGAGTTGGCGTCGCGGCGCGAGTGCACGAACGGATCAACCTTCCCGGTGATACGGTCCAGATCACCCTGCAGGGGTTGCGGCGGATCATCATCGAAGGGGTGGAGCAGCGCGACCCCTTCCCGATTGCACGCGTCCGCGGCGCCCGCGAGACGATCCCTGACCAGGTAGAAGCCGAGGAGCTGATGGCGCGCCTGGTCACCGCGGCGGAGACGCTCGCCGAACTGGTGGAGCGGATTCCCGACGAGGTGCCGCAGATCCTCAAGATGAACATGGTGGATCCCGGACGGTTCGCCGATCTGGCCGCCACGAACATGAACTTCCGCATCCAGGACAAGGACGAGGTCCTGCAGCGGCTCGACGTGGGAGAGCGGCTCCGGTTCGTGCTGGGACGGCTGGAGCGCGAGGTGCAGCGCGCGCGGGTGATGGATGATGTGAAGCGGCAGACGGAGGTCAAGATCGAGCAGCACCAGCGCGAGTTCTATCTCCGTCAGCAGCTGCGCGCCATCCAGGCGGAGTTAGGCGAGAGCGATCCGGGCGAGAAGGAAGCCCACGAGCTCATGCGCAAGGTGGAGGACGCCAAGCTGCCGGAGAAAGCAGCGACCGAGGCCAAGCGCGAAGCAGAACGTCTGCGCATGCTGTCGCCGGCGTCGAGCGAGTACCAGGTGATTCGCAACTATCTCGACTGGATTCTGGCCCTGCCCTGGCACACGCGCTCGGGCGACGATGAGATCGCGCTGATCAAGGTGCAGGAAGCGCTCGACACCCAGCACTACGGCCTCAAGGAAGCGAAGGAGCGGATCATCGAGTATCTCGCCGTGCGCAAGTTGCGCGGTGGCGACCCGCTCGGCCCGATCCTCTGCTTCGTCGGGCCACCGGGCACCGGCAAGACATCGTTAGGTGAGGCGATCGCCCACTCGATCGGACGCGCGTTCTATCGCATTTCCGTCGGCGGCGTGCGTGATGAAGCCGAGGTGCGAGGGCACCGCCGCACTTACGTCGGCGCCATGCCCGGCCTGCTCATCCAGGCGCTCCGCCGCGTTCAGGTGCGGGATCCCGTGCTGATGATCGATGAAATCGACAAGATGTCGCACGGCGGCCCCTCCGGCGATCCGACAGCGGCGATGCTGGAAGTGCTCGATCCGTCGCAGAACGACGCCTTCGTTGACCACTACCTGAACCTGCCGTTCGACCTGTCGGCCTGCCTGTTCATATGCACGGCCAACAACCTGTTCGATATCCCGGCACCACTCCGCGACCGCATGGAGGTCATTCGCATCGCCGGCTACACGATCGAGGAAAAGGTCGAGATCGCCTGGCGATACCTGCTCCCCAAGCTTCTGGACGAGCACGGACTGAGCGAAACGGACCTCCAGTTCACCGACGATGTGCTGGGCTTCGTCTCGAGCGGCTACGCTCGTGAGGCGGGACTGCGCGGTTTCTCGCGCAACATCGCCGCTATCATGCGTAAGCGGGCCCGGCGCAAGGCGGAAGGCGAAGAGGGAGCCTGGATCATCGACCTGAAGATGGTCGAGCACATCCTTGGTCCTCCTCGTTATTCCTCGGATCAGGTGGAGCGCGAGCCCGAGATAGGGGCCGTCACCGGCCTCGCCTGGACTTCGACCGGCGGCGATCTCATGGTGATCGAGGCACTCAAGATGCCCGGCACCGGACGACTGCTCGTGACCGGTCAGTTAGGTGACGTGATGCGCGAGTCCGTCGATGCCGCGTATTCGTACGTCCGCTCCCGCGCCGTCCCACTCGGGATCGACGATAAGGTATTTCGCGAATTCGACCTCCACATCCATTTCCCGGCCGGCGCAATTCCGAAGGACGGACCGAGCGCGGGTGTCGCGGTCGTACTGGCGGTCGCCAGCGCGCTGAGCGATCGTGCAGTGCGCCGCGACATCGCCATGACCGGCGAGGTGACTCTCCGCGGCAAGGTGCTGGAGATCGGCGGCGTCAAGGAGAAGGTGCTCGCCGCCTATCGAGGCGGATTGCGGCACACGATCCTGCCCAAGTCGAATGAGAAGGATCTGCGCGACATCCCGAATGAAGTCCGGGAGAAGATGACGTTCACATTCGCGGAGAGCATGGATCAGGTGCTGCTGTTGGCCCTCCTCCCCGCCCCGACCGTTCAGGTGGTCGATCTGCCCGAAACCGAAGTTCCGCGCCCCGAGCAGGTGGAGCGTCACGTCATGCGCAAACGCCCCATGACCGCGGAGTCCACCAAGTAGGTGCCCGTCCCCGACCTCTGGATCGAGACCGCACTCAGCGTCGTATTCGGCTCGATCGCCGGCGGCCTGACGAATTCCGTCGCCGTGTGGATGTTGTTCAATCCACGCGAGCGGCGGTTCGGCTTTCATGGGGCGATTCCGAAGAACAAACCGCGCCTGGCGAAGAGCCTCGGCCGCACCGTCGGCGAACGGCTGCTGACGCCCGGAGACATTCTCGCCGAGATCGAGGGATCGGGGTTCCGCACGACGTTCGACGCGAAGCTGGACGAGCTCGTGCGCGGCATTCTGGACACCGAGCGCGGTTCGATCCAGTCGCTACTCCCCGAAGCGGTGTTGATCGAAGTCGAGCGGGGTTTGGATGACGTAGGACCGATCGTCGCTCGGCATTACGCCTCGTACGTTGAAACGCCGGAGTTCGATCTGCGGGTGCGTGAGTTCGTCGCGCGGGCGCGCAGCGAACTGCACGAGACGCCTATAGGGGAGGTGCTGACGCCGGCGCGCCGTCAGGACATCCGCGAACGTGCGGCGGCATGGGCCGAGGAACTGGCGCATGCGCCGCAGCTCGAGCAGGGAATCCACGAGTATCTGTCGCGGCACGCGGGCGAGATGCTCGCCTCCGATCAGCCAATGCTGGAGCGTATTCCGCCGCCGGTGGTGGAAACGCTCGAGCGGGCGATCGCCAACTACCTGCCGCTCGCCGTAGAGAAGCTGGGGCAGTTCCTGGCGCATCCCGCCTCACGCGAACGAATTCGCGCGTCGCTGCACGGTTTGTTCGCGCGTTTCATCGAGGACCTTCGATTCCACGAACGGGTGCTCGCCCGCTTGATGGTCACCGAGCGGACGGTCGAGAAGATGATCGACTCCCTGGAAACCGACGGTGTGGAGCAGATTGCCGGCCTTCTCGAGGATCCGCTGGTCCGTGATGAAATCGCGCGGACGATCAACACGGCGATCGTCGAGTATCTTCGCAAACCGATTCGCGAGCTGGTCGGCACCGATGCGGAGCGGACGTCCGCGATGGTCGATACCGCGGCCGACTACCTGGTGCGGGTGCTGCGCGCGGAGCGCACGCGCGGATTCCTGGTCGAAAAACTGGATGAAGTGCTGGCTCGGGCCGAGCACCGGACGTGGGGTCAACTGCTGGCGGGAATCGAGGATGCCACGATAGCCCGGTGGCTTCTCGACGGCGCCCGCAGCGCGCAAGCGCGCTCGTGGGTGGAGCAGGCGGCCCGTGCCCTGGTGGCCACGGCGCTCACCAAGCCAATCGGCCGTCCGGGGCGCTGGCTCCCCGCCGAAGCGCCCGATCGCATCGTACAGATAGCCGCTCCAGCGTTGTGGAGCTGGATTCTCACCCAGGTGCCGATTCTCGTCCAGCGATTCGACATCCAGGCAATGGTGGAGCGGAAAGTGCTCGCCTTCAGCACTGAGCGCGTCGAAGAGCTGATTCGCGGCGTGATCGAGCGCGAGCTGAAAGTGATCGTCAGGCTCGGCTGGGTGCTCGGCGCGTTCATCGGCTTCATGAGTTTACCGGTGAAGCTGGTAATGGCGTGGCTGAAGTAGGGCTAGGGGCTAGGGGCTACGCCGTCGCTTTGAATACGCGAGCGCGCCGAAGGCGCTGCTCGCACACCACCCCTAGCCCCTAACCCCTAACCCCTAACCCCTAGTCCCTCTCTTCCAGCCTCACCGCTCCCAGATCCACCAAATCCGTCCGCTCGCCTTCCGGCATGTCCACGTACAGGACAGCCGCGCGGCCGGCCACCTCGCCGCCCCACCGTCGCAGGGCGCGGCCCTCGCCGGTGAAGCTGGTACCGCCGTCAGGCAGCGGTGTCGCGCTGGGGCTG
>DATKDD010000013.1:0-3073 GCA_035512875.1 Gemmatimonadaceae bacterium
GTTGTCGCGGCCCACGGCGATCGCGCCGGATTCACCCTGCTCCCGCAGATAGGCTGCGTAACCGAGCCCGATCAGCCGCGCCGTAGCGCGCGTCAGATCCGTGCCGGCGATGCCGCGGATGTCGTACTCGCGGAAGATCCCACGCGGGATGCTCACCGGTCGATCGGCACGATGACGCTGCTGCGCGCCAGCCGCGCCACCGGGTCGGGGAAGATTCCGAAGGCGAGAATCAGCACCGCCGCGGCGGCGATCACCCACTGCGTGAGTCGCCCGCTGGGCTGCGGCTCGCTGTCCGTCCGGGATACGGGCTTCATGAACATCACCATCACCACGTATAGATAGTAGCCCGCGGACACGACGCTGGTCAGGACGAGAATTATCGAGAGGTTCGTCAGCGGCGTGATGGAGTCGAGCGCGGCCTGGAGCAGGTACCACTTGGCGAAGAATCCGATGCCGCCGAAGATCGGGAAGCCGAGCAGCGCGAGCATGAACACGGCCATGCTCCCGGCCAGCCAGGGGCGCACCGTCCACAGCCCGGCGTAGTCCTCGATCTTCAGATACCGGTCGCCTCTACCCGACAGCACGACCACGACGGCAAAGGCGCCGAAAGTCGCGAGTGTGTACGCGAACAGGTAGAAAAGGAAAGCGGAGCTGCCGATGTTACCGCGCGCCAGCACGGCGACCAGGATGTAGCCCGCGTGCGCAATGCTCGAATACGCCAGCATTCGCTTGATGTTCTTCTGTGACAGCGCGATCAGGTTGCCCGCGACCATCGTCACGGCCGCCAGCCACCAGATCCCGTGGTGCCACTGCGCGAACACGTACGGGAACGCCTCCATCCACACGCGCAGGAAGCTCGCGAACGCGGCCGCTTTGACCGCGGCCGCCATGTAGGCGGTGACGGGCGTGGGAGCGCCCTCGTACACGTCCGGCGCCCACATGTGGAACGGCACGGCGGCGATCTTGAACCCGAAGCCGACCACGAGCAGCGCCATGCCGATCAGCAGCAGCGGGCTGATCGGCCCGGTCCCGCCGATCCGCTCGGCGATGGTCGTCAGGTTCGTGCTGCCCGTCGCGCCGTACACCAGCGCGATACCGTACAGCAGGAAGCAGGTGGAGAACGCTCCGAGGAGGAAGTACTTCAACGCGCCTTCCGCCGCCCGGTCGCTGCGCCGGTTCATCCCCGCCAGCACGTACACGGCGACCGACATGATCTCGATCCCCAGAAACACGATGATCAGGTCCCGCGCGGAGACGAGCACCATCATCCCCGACGTCGCGAGCAGCAGCAGAACGTGCGACTCGGCGGCGGTGATGCGCTCGCGCTCGTTGTAGTCCATCGACAGGGCAATCGTCGCGAAGGTCGCGAGCAGGAGCACGAGGTCTGCGGTCCAGCGGAACCCGTCGAGCGCGATGGGGCCGGGCCCGACCCCCACGTCCTGCCGCATGAAGAACACGACCATCGCGGCCACGATGCCGCACAGGATCATGCTCGCGACGCCCACGGCCCGCTGGCGCCGGATGCTCTCGCGTCCCCAGGCCGCCCACAGCAGCAGCGCCATGGCCCCGACCATCAGGGTGATGTCGGGCGCCAGCGCGGTCATCAGTTGGGACGGGATCGTCAGGTCGAGCGTCTTCATGGCGCCATCGGGTGGCGGGGGAACCTCGACGGGGGTCCGCGCTCGACCCGCTGCACCAGGTCATGCGCGGCCGCTTCCATCCGCTGCAGCACCGGCGCGGGATACACGCCCATCCAGATGATGGCCGCGATGAGCGGGGTCAGCAGGCCGATCTCGCGCCAGTTGAGATCCGGCAGATGGCGGTTCTCGTCCTTGTCCAGCTTGTTGAACAGAATTCGCTGCAGCGCCCACAGCATGTACGCCGCGGCGAAGATCACGCCGGTCGCGGCGAGCGCGGTAAGAATCGGATACGTCTTGAACGCTCCGACCAGCACCAGAAATTCACCGATGAAGCCGTTGGTCCCGGGCAGCGCGATGCTGCTGAGCGCGACCAGCGTCAGCGCGGCGGCGAACATCGGGACCACCCGCGCGATGCCGCCGTACGCGTCGATGAGGCGCGAATGCCTGCGCTCGTAGATCATTCCGACCAGGAAGAACAGCGCGCCCGTCGAGATTCCGTGGTTGATCATCACCATCAGCGCGCCCTGCACGCTCTCGACCGTCAGCGCGAAGATGCCGAGCATGACGAAGCCCATGTGGCTCACCGACGAGTACGCCACGAGCTTCTTGAAGTCGGGCTGCACCAGCGCGACCAGCGCGCCGTAGATGATCGCGATCACCGCCAGCACGAGGATGACCATCCGCACCGTCGGATCCATCGCGATGCCCGGGAACAGCGGCAGCGCGAAGCGGAGGAATCCGAACGTCCCCATCTTGAGCATGATGCTGGCGAGGATGACCGAGCCGGCCGTGGGCGCCTCGACGTGGGCGTCCGGCAGCCACGTGTGGAACGGGAACATCGGCACCTTCACCGCGAACGCGAGGAAGAAGGCGCCGAACAGCCAGAATGAGGCGGCCGGCGAGAGCGACAGCTCCAGCGCGGCCGCGTAGCTGAAGTCGGGCGCGCCCGTGATGGGGCTGCCGGACTGGATGCCCAGGTACACGATCCCGACGAGCATCAGGATCGATCCGGCCATGGTGTAGATGAAGAACTTGAAGCTCGCGTAGATGCGCCGCTCCCCGCCCCAGATGCCGATGATGAAGTACATCGGCACCAGCATGACCTCCCACATCACGTAGAACAGGAAGAGATCGCGCGCCAGGAAGACGCCGAGCATTCCCGTGGTCATCACGAGCAGGAGTATCAGATAGCTGTGGATCTTCGTGCGCACGCTCGTCCAGCCGCCGAGCACCGTGAGCGGCATGAGGAAGGTCGTGAGCAGCACCATCATCAGGGCGAAGCCGTCGATGCCGATGGAGAACCGCACTCCCCACGTCGGGATCCACGGCACGTCCACCGATGCGTGCCAGCCGGCGCCGTTCTCGAACGACCACCAGAGCCCGACGGACACGAGGAACTCGACGAGCAGCGTGATGAACGCGATCATCCGCGC
>DATKDD010000014.1:0-2537 GCA_035512875.1 Gemmatimonadaceae bacterium
CTGTCGAGCCCTGCGATTGGGCGAGGCTGAGCGGGAAGAGGGACGGCGAGCAGCGCGAACACCGCCGGCAGGGCGGCTCGAGCGGCACGACGCGGAGAGAAAGCGGTTGGCATTCGTAGCTCGGCTGGACGGAGAGGTCGAGATGAGGGAAATTGGATATCAGTTCGAGCGGCTCGCTGCGCCGCCGCGTCCCGATGCGCGGAGCTTTCCCGGGATCGGGATCATCTGCATGACCTGCAGCTGCGTCATTCCGAGCGGATCCATGGGTTCGAGGTCCGGCAGAGCATAGTTCATGAATCCGAGCTGCAGCTCGGGATCAGGCGGAAGCGTGGCCGAGGGCACGCGCGCGACGGCGGCCCGGGCGAGCGATCGGGCGGCGGCAATGCGGGGATTGTCGGGTTCGATGGCTCGATAGGCGTCGCCGAGCCGCATCGGGGGCTCCTGAGCGGGAACCCGCCCCGGCATCGCCGTGAATGCGAAGGCCACGCTGGCCGCGAGGAGCGCACAGCCGCGGCAACCGCGTTGGGCACGGTGGCCACCACCGAAAAAGCGGACCTCGTCTAACTGTCCCTGGCAGTCAGTCATAGCTTCACCCGCTTGAGGAGCTGCGCGTTCACAGCCACGATCACTGTGCTCGCCGACATGAACACCGCGCCTACCGCTGGCGTCAGGAGAATGCCCCATGCGGCAAGGACGCCAGCGGCCAAAGGGATGGCAACGATGTTGTAGCCCGCCGCCCACCAGAGGTTTTGGAGCATCTTCCGATAGGTGGCGCGCGAAAGCGTGATGATTCTGGGAATGTCACGCGGGTCGGAGCGCACCAGCACGATGTGCCCTGCCTGAACGGCCACGTCGGTGCCCGCTCCGATCGCGATCCCGATGTCGGCCGTGGCGAGGGCGGGGGCGTCGTTCACCCCGTCGCCCACCATCGCCACTCGCTTTCCCTGCGCCTGGAGTGCCCGCACCTTGGATGCCTTGTCCTCGGGAAGCACCTGCGCGAATACTGTGTCGATCCCCAGCTCTTCGGAGACTGCATCGGCCACCGCCTGCGCGTCGCCCGTCAGCATCACGACCTCGACACCGCGCTCATGCAGCGCCCTGATCGCCTCGCGACTCTCTTCCCGGATAGCGTCTGCCACCGCGAAGACCGCGATGGCCTTGCCTTCCCTTAGCAGGTAGACGGCAGCCTGCCCCCGATTTGCCGCCGCCTCTGATGCCTGACGAAGCGCGTCCGGCACCTGCGCATCCTCCTCCTTCAGCAGCGCCGGCCCCCCGAGGTGATACTCGGCCCCCTCGATCGAGGCGGCGACGCCCTTTCCCGTCAGGGCCCGGAATCCGTCTGCGGTAGGCACTTCGAGTGCCCGGTCCGCCGCCGTCTTCACAATTCCCCGTGCGATTGGATGCTCGGACTCCGACTCCACGCCCGCCGCGATACGGAGCGCTTCGTCGACCGTGAGCCCATCGGCGACCGCCATCTCCACTACACGGAACTCCCCAAGGGTGAGTGTTCCCGTCTTGTCGAAGATCACGGTGGTAACGTTCCTGGCCTCCTCCAGCCCTCGCCGATCTCTAACGAGCAGGCCGTTCCTCGCACCCATGGTCGTGGAGATCGCGACAACCAGGGGCACGGCCAGCCCGAGTGCGTGCGGACACGCGATGACGAGCACCGTCACGACCCTGACGATCGAGAAGTCGATCGCCGCGCCCAGCGCTTGCCAGGCGACGAGCGTGACCGCGCCGGACACGATGGCCACCGCCGTCAGGATCTGCGCGGCGCGGTCGGCCAGGTGCTGTGCCCTCGATTTGGATTGCTGGGCGTCAGCCACGAGCCGCATAATGCCGGACAGTTTGGTCTTGTCCCCCGTGCCCGTGACCTCGATCCGTAGCGATCCCGCGCCATTGATGGTCGCGGCGATGACCTCGTCGCCCTCCCTTTTCTTCACCGGTCTCGACTCCCCGGTGATCATGGCTTCGTTGAGATCGCTCTCACCCTTCCGAACCACCCCGTCGGCCGGCACGCTCTCGCCGGGGCGGACCAGCACGATATCTCCGGTCCGGAGTGCGCTGACGGGCACCGTCTCCTCGGCCTCGTCCGTGACGCGTGTTGCGGTGTCCGGGAGCAGCTTCGCCAATTCCTGGAGCGCGCCATGAGCCTGCAGAATCGAGCGCATCTCGATCCAGTGGCCGAGGAGCATGATGGTCACCAGGGTGGCGAGTTCCCACCACAGGGCGTCCGCCGTGACCAGCCGGAGCTGTACCAGCCAGGAGAAGACGAAGGCCACGGTAATGGCAAGGGCGATCAACGTCATCATCCCCGGCAGGCGCGCCCTCAGCTCCCGCCACGCCCCCAGCACGAAGACCATGCCACCATAGAGGAAGACCACCGTGCCTAACACCGGGGCAATCCAGGCCGAGCCGTAGAAGGCCGGCGCGCGGTAACCCAGGAGCTCCTGGATGTGCGCCGACCAGTACACCACCGGAACCGTGAGTGCCAGCGCGAGCCAGAACCTATCGCGAAACATCTCGGGGCTATGGCC
>DATKDD010000015.1:0-2452 GCA_035512875.1 Gemmatimonadaceae bacterium
GCGCCGAGGGGGACGAGGACCACATACCCCGCGTCCACGGCCATGCTGCTCATGATCCCCGCGAACACGACGGTCGCGGTCAGCATGGACGCCGGCACCGCGCCGACGAGCCGCTTGAGGCTCACTCCTATGAAACCGCTCCGCTCCATGACGCCGACGCCGATGATCACGACGATGACGAGCGCGAGCGGCGGAAACGCGGCGAAGTTCCGCACGGCCTCCGTGAGCATCCGCCGCACGCCGGCGAAGGACAGCAGGTTCACGACCTCCACGGCGGCGCCCGTGCCGGGGTGAACCGCCGTGACTCCCGCGCGCGCGGCGATCCAGGAGACGAGGATCACGAGCACCGCGAACAGCGCGAAGAGCGTGATGGGGTCCGGCAGCTTGTTGCCGATTCGCTCGACGCCGTCGAAGAAGCGGAGCGACAGCGGGCGGCGGGGCGGAGCCGGCGTTTGAGTGTCTCGCATGGGAGTCGTCATCGTCCGGAAATGGGTTCGGATAGCAGGTGACGGTACACTATCCGTGATATGTCGCCGCGAGCGACGTGTCCGCCGCGGAGACCAGCTGCGCGAGCAGGAGCAGGTGCAGGTGCATCACGCTGCCCGCTCCTCCCCCTCGACCTCATCCCATATGCGCGTCTTGTGCTGCTCCGTGAGATACAGCGAGCCCACCACGAACGTGGTCAGCGCGACGGTGATCGGAAAAAGCAGCCCGGCGTAGATGTTCCCGGTCCGCGCCACGAGCGCGGTGGCGATCAGCGGTAGGAAGCCGCCGAACCAGCCGTTGCCGAAGTGGTACGGCAGCGACAGCGAGGTGTAGCGGATCTTCGCCGGGAACGCCTCCACGAGAAACGCCGCGATCGGTCCGTACACCATCGTCACGAAGATCACCTGGATCAAGACGAGGGCGGTCAACATCACGGGATTGACGGGATCCGCGAAATGCTTCATCGCCATGTAAATGGGAATGTACGACAGCGCCGCGAGCAGGTTGCCCGCCATCATCACCTTCTTGCGGCCGATCCTGTCGGACAGCGCGCCGAAGACGATGAACATCGGCGTGCCGAGGATGAGCGCGGCCGCGACGATGAGGTACGACATGGTCAGCGGGACCTGCAGCACCGTCTGCATAAAGAAGAGCGCGTAGAACTGACCCGTGTACCAGACCACCGCCTGCCCCGCCGTCGCGCCGAACAGCACCAGCAGGAAGAACTTCCAGCGCGGCCATGTGCCGAACGAATCGGTGATCGGCGCCTTCGACGTCTTCCCCGCCTGCTTGAGCCGCGTGTACAGCGGTGACTCGGCCAGGCGGCTCCTGATGTAGTACGACAGGCCGACCAGCACGATCGACAGGAGGAACGGAATTCTCCAGCCCCAGGCCCGGAATGCTTCCTCGGACATGGACGCCCGCACGACCAGGATGACGCCGAGCGAGAGAAAGAGCCCTAGCGTCGCCGTCGTCTGAATGAAGCTCGTGTAGAAGCCGCGCTTCCCGTCCGGCGAGTGCTCGGCCACGTAGATCGCGGCGCCGCCGTACTCGCCGCCAAGAGCGAGACCCTGGAGCAGCCGGAAGATCACGAGCAGGATGGGCGCGGCCATCCCGATCTGCGAGTACGTGGGGAGGAAGCCGATCGCCGCGGTCGCGCCGCCCATGATCAGCAGCGTGATCAGGAAAGCGAATTTGCGTCCGACCAGATCGCCGATCCTGCCGAACACCAGCGCGCCGAACGGACGCACCGCGAAGCCGACGGCGAACGTCGCCAGCGTCTTGAGGAAGTTGAGTGTCGGGCTCCCCTCGGGATAAAAGTGCGTCGAGAGCACGGCCGCGAGGGCGCCGAAGATGTAGAAGTCGTACCACTCGATCATCGTGCCCGCGGACGAAGCCGCGATCACGTTTCGCAGCGACTTCTTGTCTATCGTATACGTCTCGCCGACAGCCGCCGTCTCACTCATGGCCGGCAGCCGGGTCGGGGAGCGCGGCGTCACCGGCCCACCGGTCCAGTATCGTGACGGCCGCCATGTGACCGGTCACGTTCGTCGTGGTGCGAAACATGTCGGGGATGGCATCGAGAGCGAGCAGCACTCCGATTCCGGCCACGGGAATGCCGACGGCGGCAAGCACGGGCGCCATGATGAGAATCGTTCCTCCGGGAATGGACGGCACGCTGAACGTGAGCAGCGCGGACGTCACCGCGATCGTAATGAGGTCTGCGGCGCCGAGGTCCACGCCGTACAGCCGCGCCACGAAGATGGCGCCGGCGGGAATCGCCACGGCGCTTCCAGGCCGAAAGATCGACGCCGATATCGGCAGAAAGAAGCCGGGCAGGTCACGGTGCACGGAGAGCCGCGCTCGCGCGCCCTCGAGCATGGCCGGCAGCGCGGCAAGAGAGGAGCGCGCGCTGAAGGCGAGCGCCTGCCCCGCCGTGGACGCGGCGGCGAAATCCCGCACTCTC
>DATKDD010000016.1:0-3466 GCA_035512875.1 Gemmatimonadaceae bacterium
CTCGCGCTCGATTTGATCCTGAAGAAGCAGTTCGGCCGGCTGGTGAGCGTGCACCGCGGCTTCTACGACAGCGTGCCGATCACCAGCGTGACGTCGGACAAGAAAGTCGTGGACGTGAAGAAGTACTACAACACCGAACGCCTGCGGCCGATCTACGAGTTCGACGGCGCGCCGCTGTTCATCATGACGAGCGATTGAAAAAGGCGGAATCCTTTCGCGGCCGCGGTACAGCTCACCGTGAATCGTTGTTCTCCGCCGCCTGCTGCCCAAGCTTCGCCACGAAGCGCTGGCCCTCACCGACGCGCTCCACTTCCACTGCGATAGCGTCCAGCGACTGCTGAAGCCGGTCCAGGCGCTCGTCGAACAGCGGCGCGGCCTGCGTCTCGTCGCGGCCCGCGCGCGGCGCAACTCGCCGCGCCACGTACAATCCGAGGAACAGCAGGAGGACGTGCCCCCCCGCATGCGATGCCTCGCCGAGCGCGGCGGCGACCACCGCGCCCCCGGCGTTGAGGAGCGCGAACAGCAAGGAGCCGTACAGCCAGAGCCTGGTGCGTCGAGTCATGCCTTGAAGGTTTGGTTGATATACTCTACGCGCCGGCGCTACCGAAGTTTCCCGACGGCTGCGGCGATCCGCCGAACGCGGCCGCGCAGTTGCGTCGAGCTAGAGACTCGCGTCACCGCGAGGTACGCGGGACGCTCTCACGAACAGCACCACGAGCGCGACGATCACGACGATGTCGTACAGGCAGATGTCGCCGTACCGGTAGAACGGCAGGTACTCGTCCAGCTCGTACCGGTCGATCACGAACTCGGCGATAATCACCCAGGTGTTGAACACCGTCAGTGCCGCGGCGAGCCGGACCCAGAGCGGGAGCTGGTAAAACGCGATGCGTTGCATGACAGCGGCTCCGTGTTGATGTGTTGACATCAGAGAGATAATGCGTCGGCGTCCCGTCAGCTTCACGCTCGAGTCAGCCGGAAAGGTCCCGGAGTTCGGTCCAGAACTCTCGAGGAGAAATGATGCGAAGGTCAACCTTCTTGGCGATGGTGAGCAGGTCAGCGTCGCCGGTGATGATTACGTCGACATTCGCCGCTCGAGCATTCGCCAGTATCCATCGGTCCGACTCGTCTCGAACCACGAACTCGTCCATTGTCGCGGGCTTTGGAACGACCTCATACGACCGCAGGAGACCTTCGACCTGCGTAACGTGCGCGAGCGGGACCTTGAACTTCTCTACCAGGACCTTGCGGAGCTCCTCAAGGACAGCTTCTCCGACTACAAGCTCGTGCTCGGCAATAATGACGCGGACCAAATCCGCGCAGAGACCTCGTGTCGCGAAGGCGCTCACCAGCACGTTGGTGTCGAGAAACACCCTCACGAAACGTCGCGGATCACATCCTCATCGGTGAGGTAACCGGCTGCCTCCGCAAACGGTGCAACCCGTTGCCTCAACTCGTCGAACTGGAGCAGGGCAAGCTGTCGGCGAAGCGCTTCCCGGACGACCTCGCTTCGGGTTCTGCCGAGGCGGCGGCTGACGCGGGCCAGCCGCCGGGCGAGCTCGCGATCGAGGCGAATGGTAACGGTGTCGGCCATGTAAGACAATGTAAGACAGAAGTCAGGCCAGCGCAATAGCCGACCACGTCTCGCTAACGCGCGCGCTCACCCGCGGCCGCTCGCCGCTTCTGACACCGCGGCCGTCGGGTGCAGCGCGATGTTAGGCGGCGTTCCGCACGCCCTTCAAAGCCTCCCGCGATCAGAACCTTGCCGGTTGGGAGCAGGGTTGCCGTGTGCGCGGAACGCGGGCTATTTCATCGTTCCGGTGACAGAGAAGGTGTTGGTACCCGGTTCGTACTGCTCCGCGCTTGCCGTGACGGCTGCGCCGGTCCAGCCACCGGTAAGCAACACCGAGCCGGTTGGCAACAGGACCGCCGCGTGCCCGCCGGCGCGCTCGGAGACCATTCGGCCCCTGAGAGCTTCCTTGGCTTCATCGAGCTCGGCTGCATGATCATCCTCTCACGCCAGTTTGTGAGATAGCTTCTAACGTGACGCTGCTGCAGACGAAGGGCTTTGGCCTGCTCGCTTCGCTCGCCTTTACTGATCGTCGGCAAACTCGTGAAGCGCGTCGACCAGTAGCTCACCACGGTCGATGGGCCGGCGCACGATCAACCGATCTCGCACTCCCAATGGAGCACGTGCGGCTCCATAGTCGTCAGGAACGCCGCGTCGAACTCGTAGTACCTGGCGACCTCCGGTAGTTCGCCGGCGAACGCCTTGATCGACTCCATGTCGGGCCAGAGGCTGAGCGTAGTCACGTGCGTCGTGTCACCCTCGCGACGGGTCAGCACCCACGCCCCGAGATTGCCCGGAGTTCCGCGATAGTCAGCGAGCGCGCGCGGCGTCATCAGCGCCAGGTACTCCGCGGCGCGTTGGGAGGGCGTCGTGCCATGCCACATGCGCATGATCATTTGGGCCCCGGGACGATGCGTCCTTCGAAAGCGGCGCGCAGCAGCGAGACGAGCCGCCGCCCGCAGTCCAGACCGGGGTCGAGCGCCGGGTCATAGATCGTGAGCTGGAGACCGATCGCCTTGGGACTCGCCACGAGCGCCGCGAGCAGCGTACCGAGCTGCTCGATGTCGGGACCAGCGGGCTCCGGCGAGTCCACGGCGATCATCACCTCGGGCGACAGCACGTCGGCGTCGACATGGATCCAGAAGCCATCCACGCCCGGCGCCGCGACGCGCGCGAGCATCTGCGCCGCAAGCGCGCCGAGCCCCTTAGCGTCGAGCGGCATCGGGAGATCGAGGATCTCCGACGCGGCGAGCGCCTCGTGGCCGTACCAGAGACCATCGGCGTCATCGCGGCGGCCGACCAGGGCGATATCGCCCGCCCGAACGAGCGGACGCTCTGAGTCCAGGGTCGCGAGCGGCGAGTTGCCGCGACCTATCGCCAGGGCGAGGTCCATGCTGGCGGCCGACCCCGTTGCCGAGTCGGCGGGAGTCGCGAAATCGGCGTGCGCGTCGATGTATGCGAGTCCGACGCGGTACTGGCCGGCGCGGCGCGCGCCGAGGAGGCTGCCGAGGACGTTGCTGCAGTCGCCACCAATCATGATGGGGAAACCGCCTTCGGAAAGCACTGTCGCCACGCGCTCGGCGAGCAGATGCGAGTATCGCACGACTTCAGGCTCATTGCGCACGCCACCGGGCGGGCGGACGAAATCGCGGTAAGGCTCCGGAAGCACGTCGCCGGAGTCGCGGGCGCCGAGTGCGGCGCCGAGCCCGAGTTGTCGCAGCGTGGCCGGCGCGCGATCGACGTGGCGCATGGTGCCATCGTCGTACGGCTTGATGCCGATGCTGCTGGCCGCGCCGATCAGGGTCAGGTGTCGCGTCATGCGTTCAGTACCCACAACTTCATGTGTGCCGGCCCAGGGTCCAGTCAACATCGTCCGCCTCCGTCCGCCTAACGCCC
>DATKDD010000017.1:0-4562 GCA_035512875.1 Gemmatimonadaceae bacterium
TGGCTCCAACCGCGGTTGAGCAGCGACGCGGCACGCAATCTCCGCTTCTCCAGCCCCTCGAAATCGCGTTTGTTCGGCATGCCCAAAACGTATCAAACGCTCCCCGTATTGTCAAGCTATTCTGCAATCCTCAATAGTCGCAGTCCGGAATGCGCGAGCTAGGCTCCCGTGGCTTCCAATAGCCTTCCTCCCAGAAGGGATAAGCTTGAAATTCAACCCCGTCACACTCCTCCCGCACACCAAGAAAGCCTCCATGCCGCTGAGGATGAGCGCAGCGTATCCGCTCTCCTACCCCAAACGTTCTGACATGGATCTGGCTACGAACCTCCTCCGGCGTGTAGGGCAAAGCCAGCATGAGATTTTCGTATCTGCCGACGGTTCTCTCCCTGAAATGCCTTGGGTCACTCAAATACTCGTCGATCCAGACCAGTAAGGAACCGCTCGGAGCGGCACCTGCCGCATACTCTTCTCGCAATTCAGCAAAGGGATGCAGCGTCAAATGCCAGACATTAGAAGCCGACCTCTTTCCGTCCTTTTGTCGGATCAGGTAGGGGAGGACGGATGTCTCGTAGTCCTCTATTGAAGCTGCCGCCGCCATATACACCACGTTGTTGAAGTTTAAGTCGCCAAACTGACGCAAAACCTCGTTCACCATGATCGCTCCCATGCTGTGACCGATCAAAGTGACATCCCACTCCACACCCCTTTCACCTTTTTGCAATTCCTGACGTAACCGGCGGAAAAACAATGACACCGCCCCAGCGCCACTCGGCTGTTTCCGGCTCCTCGAGTCGATGAGGATGGTTTCATCTTCTGCCGAAGCATTCTCAGGCCATCCATCGACGGATGATTCCGTGATGTGCCCATCCTCGTTACGGAACGAGATCTTTACGTGCCTAATCATGGCGTCCCACGCCGATGTACCCGAACCCTCTATCAACGGCAACGTGGCGATTTTTACAGGCGTCAACATTATGTTCCGTACCGTCGAGCTTGTCCCTTCATGAGTTTCCCAACACCACGGTCCACGTGACACGGCGATCTCGTTGCAGGCCTGTCCTTTCGGGCATTGGTCGTAGCGCCAGCGCAGCGCCTGATATTCGCTATCGGCTTCACTAAGATCATGAGTGAACGGCGTCCGGCTCCTGTCGCCGATGTCCCGCCGGAAATGGCTTGCGATATTCGGCGGCAATTTGGTTACGCCTGTAATCACATCGCTCGTCAACTTAAAGGGCATCAAGAGCGACCATGGCCCCCAGCCCCGATTGACACCGTTCACCACTTTGAAATACGAGTCGACGAGGCTTCCCCAGAGGTTCGACTGCCAGACGATGAAGATGGGATACACACCATCAGCACGCATTTTCGGCGCTAAGTCCCGGGCTGCTTCCAAGTTGCCTTTGTTGGTGGCTAGCCCCCCGTGGATCAGAATTACCAGGCGCCTCACCGTTTGGTCAGGCTCGGTAGTAGGGCTATCGGCTGACGTGCGACGCGCCTGAAAGAACTCACGCATTTCGTCGAACATATCTTCGTAGTATTCAGGGACAGAGCGCACCTCTCGACGGTAAAGCAGTGTCGACTTACCGAAACATGGCTCCCATCGGTTCTGAGACACCTCCTGGAGGACCGTGGTGGCGTCCGCGTGTGCCTTCTTCAGTTCGTTGCACCGAAGTGCACCCGTGGGATCGACGAGATTTCCGTGGGTGTCCGTGAAGACGACATGCTGTGGTGGTACTCCGCGAATTGTCGAGCCGCAGTCAATGAAGCAGAAGGCGAGAATGGCCATCAGCGCGACACGGCACACCCTGACTGCTCGCTTGCCTGTAGTCACCATACGTCTCCATGGTCTTGTTGTCGGAGTGGAGCGGCTAGATCGAGGATCCCCTCCAGCCCGGCGAACCCGAGATCCCGCAGCGCCGCCTCGGCCGCCCGCACCCCGGCGAGCGTGAGGCCCGCCTCGCCCCCCACCCGCACCAGCAGCCCCACCGCACGCGGTGCCGTCTTTTCGGGTCTCATCGGGATCCCGTCCACCTCCTTGCCAGGCTCTCAGATATAGACGGGCACAGTGTGGCCGTTTTCCCAAGCGGAAATGGGCAGCGCCGGTCGGCCATCCCGCAAGGTAAGCCGTTGACTTAGCCGAGCACAGCTCCTAGATTCCACGGCGACCACACGCGAGCAGAAGCTCTACTACGAAGCGATGGAGACGCCATGACCGACATCCCCGAGCTCACTGAAGAGCAGTTCGCTCGGGCCATTCCCGCCCGGGTTCGCAAGCGCCTTTTGAGGGGCGAGCTGGAGTCGGGAAGAGACGTTGCTGCCCTGCGCCGGTTCACCGGCCTCACCCAGACCCAGTTCGCCACGGCGATGGGGATCAGCGTGCACACCCTGCGCAACTGGGAGCAGGGACGGCGGCGTCCCGAAGGTCCGGCCGTAGCCCTGCTGCGCATCGCCGCGCGCCATCCGCGGATTCTCAGGGAGAACCTCGAGTCAGCGGCCTGAGCCGCGCGCCGCTGAGACTCAGCCCAGCCCCGGGGCGTCCACCCGTGCCCACCGGCTCGCCTGCCATTCGGCGTGCTCGGCCTCGCCCCACTGTCCGACGAAGACCGCCTCGGCCGCCGTGCCGCCCTCGCCGCCGGCTTCCGTCCATCGGCGGCGGCGCGATTGCGTCTCCATTGGCATGGAGCGGCGCAGCATGCCACCATGGAGGGAGGCTGATGCCCACGATGCCCGAGAGTCGACTCACGCTCATTCTCGAGGACTACGAGCTGTTCCCCGACGACGGCCGGCGGCACGAGCTGGTCGATGGAGAGCACGTGGTGACGCCGTCGCCGACGGCGCGACACCAGCTCCTGTCGAGGTGATCGTCGCCCTCGAGCGTGGGACGGGGAAACCCTGCGCCCGCGGCCGTCTAATCGGGTGAACCGGCGATAGCGGCCGTGCCGCGGCTCGACCCCCGTCACCCGCGGCGTATGCCGCAGGAGGTGAACGATGGCCGAGACCGAGTACCCCGCCGACGCGCAGCGGGAGCTGCGCTACTGCTCGCTGCCGCCCGAGCCGCCGCTCGAGCTCGACCCGGCGCTCGACCCCGCCCGCGCGGCGCTCATCCGGGTGATGGCCAACAAGTGGGTTAACGGCACGGTGCTGCACTACTACTTCTTCGAGGGCGACGACGACGGCGAGGAGGTGCTGCTCGCCGACGGCACCCGCGAATGGCGCACCTGGGTCGGCGCCGACGACCAGAAGGAGGCCGTGCGCACGTCGTTCGGCATCTGGAAGGACGTCGGCATCGGCCTCGAGCTCGAGGAGGTGGCTAGCCGCAGCGAGGCCGAGGTGCGCATCGGCTTCATGCGCGGCGACGGCGCCTGGTCGTACGTCGGCACCTACGTGCTGGAGATCGGCGCCGACAAGCGCACCATGAACCTGGGCTGGGACGTCAGCGACGATCTCGACACCCCGGTGCACGAGATCGGCCACACGCTCGGCTTCCCGCACGAGCACCAGAATCCCCACGCCGGCATCGTGTGGAACGAGGAGGCGGTGTACGCGGCGCTGGCCGCCCCGCCCAACCGCTGGAGCCGCGACAAGACCCACTACAACATCATCCGCAAGATCCCGCCGGACGAGGTGCAGGGCTCGGAGTGGGACCCGAGCTCGGTCATGCACTACCCCTTCGGGGCCGGGCTGATCGACCGGCCCGAGCAGTACCGCAACGGCCTCTTCCCCGCCGGCGGACTCTCCGCCCGCGACCGCACCTGGGTGCAGACCTTCTACCCGCCGCTGGAGGGCGGGCTGCAGCAGCTCGTGCCGTTCCAGTCGGTGGCGCTGGCGCTAGGGCCCGGCGAGCAGAAGGACTTCGCCATCGAGCCGCAGGCCACCCGCTACTACGACATCCGCACCTTCGGCCTCTCCGACACGGTGGTGGTGCTGTTCGAGGACGACGGCGGCAACCTGCGCTACGTGACCGCCGACGACGACAGCGGCCAGGACACCAACGCCAGCCTGCGGGTGAAGCTCTTCGCCGGGCGGCGCTACGTGCTGCGCATCCGCCTCTACTGGGCCGACGTGACGGGCGAGACGGCGGTGATGATGTGGTGAGGGCCTGGGAGGAGAGGAATCCTCGCGCTGACGCTGGACCTCGGGCGGCCGAAGGCGTCGGCGCGGCGCCGCCGGAGGAGACAGGTCGCGGGCCCGAGGAGGTGCGAGCCGAGGCGAATGTCCATCTCGGCCTGTTCACCCTGAACCTCCTGCTGCTGCTCGGGCTCGGGCTCCTCGTCTCCTGGTGGATCCTTTACTACACCAGCTACTTTCCGGTGTTCGGCGGGCTCCTCGGCCTCGGCGGCCTGTTCGCCTGGATCGCCTTCGTGTCGGGTCTGATCCACGGCGACCGCAAGGAGCGTAACGCCGGCTGTTCCCGGCGGCCACGAGAATCTCCTGTTCGAAGGGTCCGAGAGAACCGCCCGTGCCCCACCTCCGCCCGCTGTGAGGTTGGTCGCCGAGGCTCGGCCAGCCACAGCTCGCTCGCCGAGAGCTGGTTCGCATAGACCGACGCCATCAGTCGTCGG
>DATKDD010000018.1:0-12768 GCA_035512875.1 Gemmatimonadaceae bacterium
GCCCTGTTCAAGGGCCAGCACCGCAAGGAGCATGCGTGGTTCAGCGTCGCCGACTCGCTGCCCGGGGTGGCGATGAGCGCCGAGCACGCCGCCGCGCAGATCCTGCGCGCTTGCCGCGACGGCAAGCGCGAAGTGCTGCTACGCAACCCAGTCAACCTCGCCGTCGCGCTGCAGGATATTTTCCCGGGCACCACCCAGTCGCTGCTCGGCGCGGTCGGGCGGTTCCTGCCGCGCATGGGCGGCATCGGCGAGCGCTCGGCGTACGGCTATGAAAGCGCGAGCCGCTGGTCGCCCTCCTGGCTCACCCGCCTGGGCGACGCGGCCGCGCGGCGCAACAACGAGATGCGCGGGCGTCCGGCCGAATAAGCGCCTTCTGAGCCCCTTCCATGGCCTGAACTTCCGGACGTAGAGACCTATAGGCGCTACCTCGCCGCCCATGCGCTGAATCAGCGGATCGCTCATGTCAAGGTAGCCTCAACCCCGGCAACTCGACGGGACTTCGCCTCGAGGCCTCGGGCGGGCGCTCGTTCGGCGCCGTTTCGAGTCTACCCGCCGGCACGGCAAGCATCTTTTCGCCCGCATCGGCAACGGACAATGGTTGATGCTGCACTTCGGCATGACGGGCTCGCTTTCGTATCGCCGGAACGGCGCCCGCCTACCTCCGTACACCCGGTTGCTGATCGACTTCGGCCGGAACCGGCGTCTCGCTTATGTCGATCCACGCAAACTCGGACGTATCGCGCTGGCCGGGAGTCCGCGGCGCTTCGTCGAGGCGCACCGTCTCGGGCCCGACGCGCTCGCGCTCGACATGGCTGGCTTCGGGAAACTCGTGGCCGCAAAGCGTGGTGCGATCAAGTCATGGCTGATGGACCAGCACGCGATCGCCGGCATCGGCAACGTCTACGCCGACGAGATTCTGTTCCAGGCCGGCATCCATCCGCGGCGAAGCGCGAGCGCCCTCGATCGCCGCGAGCTCAGCCGCCTGTTCACCAAGCTTCAAAAAGTGCTCCGGAAAGCCATCGCGGCCCGGGCCGATCCTGCGCGGATGCCGAAGTCGTTTCTCCTGCCCCGGCGCCGGCGCGGCGCGCTCTGTCCCCGCTGCCGCGGACGGGTCAAGGCCTGCCCTCAATTGGCGGACTGACTGGCGTCGCCACGGGTGTTTGACGCCGGTGATTACAGCGTTAGCCTCGAGGCTGGAAGTGCCTTTGGAGGGGTGGCAGCGGGCGGCTTATGGGGTAGCGGGCGGGCCCTGACGGACGGTCGTGTACCTCGGTGCGTTGGTTGCGGCTGTTCACCGGGGCCGACCCGTCGATTCCCGCCGCCTCCACCAATACCCCCTAGAGAGCCGGCTTCGGCTGCTCGAACATCCATCTGGTATTGGCTCCAACCGGCCGAAGGCGAGCCCGGCGAGAGCGGTACGCATGTGAGAGCGCCGTGTAGCCTGCTGCTGCTATAGCCTGTCGCTGCCCAATGCAGATCCAAGTACCAGGAATGCCGAGGCAATCTCATCGACTGAGGGAGCGCCGTCGGGAAAAATGAACGCGATCAATCGCGGAGTACTGCCGCCTCCGGTCAACCTATTCCAACCATGCGCGAGGCGTAATGCCACCCTCGAATCGGTAGTGAAGCCACCGATGAGGTAGCTATGAAAGACATGACGCTGCTCCTCACCTAGCCCTCGCTGCCAAGTGGTATGTACCAGTGAGAGACAGCGAGAATCAACACACGCCGATTGCCTGCGCATTCCCCCTTCACGCCACACGTTGTTGTCGTGCGGCGCAAGCTGAGATTGAGACAATTTCGCCCCTGGAGATAACGACTGGACAATCAGTACGTGCATCTTCTGACCGTTGCGCCGATATGCCAGCGTCAGAGTTGCGCTCTCATTGCGCGCGTCTATGGTCCAATTCGACTCAGGGGACTCAAGTTTCCATCCCAGAATATTCCGCGGCGGCACAGCCTTCTCTACGACACGGGGCCCTGGCAAGTCATCATTCAGAAAGGTCAGGAGGCTTCCGAGAATCAGCAGCACGGCTAGGCCGGCGACAACCGGGGCAAACCGACGTACTGAGTTGCCGTGTTCAAGTGGCACCTCGACCTGCGCGCGCTCACGCGCGTCTGGTTTAAGGCGACTCAAAACCAAAAGAAGCAAAGCTAACGTCGTGAGCAATGCCATCCATTGAATAACGCCATGAGCGGTCAGCTCCATCTGCGAGCCCTGAAACCAATCGATGAGCACTATCGAATTGACTCGGAGCGCATTGGAGAAAAAGCCGAGAAACGCACCGAACAGTGTTAATGCCACAACCTTAAGGAAGGAGCGATATAGCAGCAGGCCAAAGCTGTAACTGAGGAACATAGCCAAAGTCACATAGGTAAGGCCCGAACATTCATCGATGACGATATATCGTGCGCTGGCAATATGGATGACAAAACCATCAATTCTGTGCGGTAACTGAGCCAGGACCGCAACGAGTTCGATGGATTTGACCGTCAAGACACGCAACAATGGCTGCAGCAAATCGCCGGAGGGAATGGCGAGGAAAAGCAAAGCGAGGATTGGGAACAGCCGCCAGTAGCACTGCCAACCCAACATCGCCATGGCGATCCCCTGAAACGCCAGCACAAGGGCAATATGGCGCCCGACATCAATATTCGCCAGAGCAGCGATGCTCCATAGCACAGCCGCAATCGTCGCTACCAGAACACCGGTGAAATCTGGGTGTGGATTGATGGCCAGCGTCGCCTGCCGACGATCCCACGCTACGTACAGCGCCATTGGTATGACGAGCCACGCGTACTGATACGCTTCGTTATTCATCCAGTGCGCCGCGAGATCGAACACAGTCGGCCATAACACCAACCCCGCCAGCAGGCCCCCTGCCGCGCCTCCGAGCAATGCGCTTTTCCAGCTTGGCGTCAACGTAGGTCCGGGGCGGTGTCGTGGCTTCGATCGGTCGTCGCGGCCGGGATAGGCCATGCCGACGCGGTACAAGAACGGCTGCAACAAGACACGACCGAGGCTGGTGTCTGGGGCCCGATGAAAGTACTCCAGGCCAAAATGCGGGGTTTTCGCGTTATCTGGATCGACGTAGGTGCGGAACAGGCGGTCCCAAAGCGTCAACACAGTTCCGTAATTGCTGTCAGTTTCGCTCTTAAGGTCGGAATGGTGGACGGCGTGGACGCCGGGTGTGACGATTATCGAGCGCAGGAAATGATCGATAGCGTGTGGAAGGCGCAAGTTCGAATGTGACCAAAGAGACACTACGGTAGCAACGATGAGATAGACGCCGATTCCGATGGCCGGGAAGCCGCACGCCAGAATCAGCACCATCATGACCGCAGTACTGACAATGGATTCAAATGGGTGATGGCGTTCGGTGGTAGTGACATCGATCTGCGTATCACTGTGATGAACCAGGTGCAGCCGCCACAACCATGCGCTCCGGTGAAAAAAGCGATGCTCCCAATAGCGCCATAGATCCAGGAACAAGACTGTCAGCACCACCTGAGCGGGAACTGAGAGGCCCAGGCGAGCGAGCAGGCCAGATGTTTGAGATTCCGCGAATCCATACAATCCGGCCGGTATCGCGAGCGAAGCCGTGACGCTACCGATGATCAGCAAGCCGATATTGGTCGTCCAGCGCCCGGCAATCTGAATCGAGTCGCGCCGAAGCGAGCTAACTTGCTCCAGCACAACAAGCAGACCAAGCGACGAAAAGAAAGCCACTTGGTGCAATGCACTGAACTTGTCAAACATTGGATACGCTTCGGCAGCCCAGATCAGATTTGCGGTTGCCGAGCGAACCCGGGAAGGCTACTAGGGATTCGCGGAAAGCAGCAGTGATAGCCAGCAACAAGCGACAGCATCGCTGTGCGCTAAGCTGAACGCCTTCGACCAGCGCCGCAAAGACCGAGTGTGATCTTGCGGATCGCCGAAGGCTCACCGCAACGAAGCCCGGGTTATTGGCAGCTCAGCGCTTGCGACGCACGATTCGGATCCCAACAAGCAAGCTCACGGCCGCAACGGTCAACGAGCCCACCACTGGCAAAGCCGAACCAAGTACCGCACCGAGAGTGACACCCAATGGCACCACCACCGCATTACTGGCACCGGCCAGTGCGACGCCTGTAAGAAGGTAGGCCGAGAGGCCAACTCCGAATTTCACTGCTTTCATCGCCATTCTCCCTTAAACCCTCGCGTGGAGAACAAAGCAAGTCATAGGCCAGTTCGTAAGTGTCGGAAATCACTTCCTATTTTCGTGAGGTTGGCCAGAGTTGTAAGCTGAGCTGACACTAGAAGCCTCGCCATTCCGTTCATAGTATTCCGCGGTGTAGAAGTAGGTAAGGAGGCCGGGGAATAGCGCCTGGAATCCGGCCGCCTTTGCCGTATCCATCCACTTAGGGTCCGTCCGGAACGTCGCTGCGGCCGATCCCCCGGTTGTCGAAGCACAGCACGCGATACGTCCTTGCGAGCTCCTCGCGCTGCGCGCCCCAGGCATCGAGGTTCCCGCTCGCATAGCCGCCGATCAGCACCAGCCAGTCGCCGCCTCCGTCGACAGCCTAGTTGAGGCTGACGTCCCCTGTCCGGGCCAGGGGCATTCAGGAGGAACCCTCTCTGTAGGCGTTCGCCTCGATCTCGATCAGCATGTCGCGGTTCATGAGCTCGGCCTGGTACGCGTGCGCGACGAACCCCCGCTTCGGCATGAATTCCCTGATGATCCCGTCCACCGTGCCGAAAAACTCGCGCCGGGTGATGAAGAAACGGATCTCGTAGATGTCGTCCATCGAAAAGCCGGCCGCCTCACAAACGCGCTTGATGTTGCTGAGCGTCTCGCGCGTCTGCTCCTCGATGGTGGGCGAGAGCTTCCTTTGCTCGATGGGCCCGGTCTTGTGCGTCAGAGCGGAGGTTCCGGAAATGAACAGCCAGGGGCCGATCTGAACAGCGCGGTCGAAGTGTCCGACGGGCGGCGCCAGGGTGTCCGGATTGAAGACGAGCTTCTTCATGGGGGCTCCGTATCAGGAAGCGACTTCGTCGATTACGGCGAAAGCCTCGACCTCGACCAGGAAATCGGGATGCGAAAGCCTGCTTATGCCTATCGTCGAGCTGGTGGGCAGCGCCCGGCCGAAGTACTGGTGCCGGACGTCCACGTGCTTGAAGAACTCGTCGATTTCCGTGGTGTACGTGGTTGTGCGCACGAGATCATCGAGCGTGGCGCCGGCGGCCTCCAGCGACAACCGGAGGTTCTCTCCTACCTGCCTGATCTGCGCCCCCATGTCGCCCTTGCCGATGACATTACCTTCCTTGTCCCTCGACACCAGCCCGGACACATAGACCGTGGTGCCGCCGCTTACGAGGACAACGGGGGCGTAGAGCAGGTGGCCGCCCACCACGCGCCGGTACAGGGTGTCGGGATAGAGGTTCTTTCGCTTTACTCGTCCCATCGGGACTCCTTTCAGTTGGAAAGCTCTAGCGGACGAAGCGGCTCAATCCGGTCGCCAGCACGGGAAACGCGAGCAGAAGGCAGATCACGATCAGGTCGATCGCCACGAACGGGAGGGCGGCCCGGTAGATCTCCTGCATGCGCACGGTTCGCGCGGCGCCCTGCATCACGAAAAGCAGCAACCCGAACGGCGGCGTCATGAGCGCAAGCTCCAGATTGAGAAGGCAGATGACGGCAAACCAGATGGGATCGATACCGGCGACCTTGATGATGGGCATGAAGATCGGGAGCGTGATCAGCATGATGGCGATCTGCTCCATGAAGCAGCCCAGCACCAGGAGCACCAGCTGCATCAGGATCAACAGCATGATCGGCGACACGTCGAAGGACATGACGTGTTCGAGAAGTCCGCGGCTTGCGCCCGAGTACGCGAGCAGCTGGCTGAACCCTATGGCCGCCGCCATGATCGTGAGCATCATCACGGATATCTTCAGCGTCCCCTTGATGGCCTCCAGGAAGCGCTTCCAGGTGAGGTCGCGGTAGGCGAGCGCCAGCCCGACCGATCCTACGCAGCCGAAGGCGGCGGCTTCCGTCGGAGTCGCTACGCCCAGGAAGATGACTCCGATCACCAGGAAAACAATGATGGAGAGAGGCGCCACGTAGAGGGCCAGGCCCATCACTTTTTCCCGGAGCGTCACATGCGACACCTCATAGGACGGCGCGCTTTGCGGCTGGCGAACGGCCCGTCCTACGATATAAACGGCGTACAGGGTCGCCAGGATCAGACCGGGGACGATCAGGGCAACGAGGACCTTTCCTATCGAAACTTTCGCGATCGCCGCAAAAACCACGGCGAGCGCGCTTGGCGGTATGAGCATGGCAAGCGCGCCGCTTGCCATGATCGCGCCCATCGAGAGGTCTCCGGCGTAGCCCCGCCGCCTGAGCTCGGGCAGCAGGAGGCTTCCCAGCATGGCGGTGTTCGCAATGGTCGAGCCGCTGAGCGCCGAGAAGACGGTTCCGCTGGACACCGTGAGAAGGCTCAGCCGGCCGGGCAGCCGGCCGAGAACCCTGTCGATTGCACGCAGCGCCCGGGCAGCGATCTCCGATTGCCAGAGGATCTCGCCCATGAAGACGAAGAGCGGTATCGGCAAGAGGCTGAAGGAGGTAACCGAGCCGTAGATGCTGTGAACTAGCTGCTGGAACGCGCGCCCTCCGCCCATGAGGATCTCGGCGCCCGCGATGTTGATGAGCAGGAAGGCGAAGGCGACCGGAAGGCCCGCGCCCAGCAGGAGGATCAGCGAGGCGAAGATGATGACGAGTACCAGCCACCATTCCATGGTCTTCAGCCGCTCGCAGCCGGCATCCCGCCCGACCACGCGGAAACCGCCTTCCGCGCGAACTCGATCGCGCAAAGGCCGAAGCCCACGGGGATCCAGAGGTAGACCAGCCATTGCGGTGTCTGCAGGACATTCTCGATGATCGCCTTCGCCTGGAAGCTCTCGAAGGTGACGCGGGCGCCCCACCAGGCGATGAACCCGCAGATCGCCGCGACCGCGACTGAGGACGCCAAGCCGAACAGCAGCTTGCCTCGCGCAGGCAGGCGACTCGTAACGATGTCAATGGCGACATGGCCGTTGCCGCGCGCGAGCCAGGCCATGCCGAGGCACGGAACCAGGAGAAGGATATATTCCGTGACCTCGAAGACCCATGTGAGCGGGGCGTTGAAGAAATACCGGCTCGTCACATCGATAGGCACGAAGATCACAGTCAAGATGAGCAGGCACCCCGCGATGACGGCGAACGCGTCTTCGACAAGGTCCAGCGCTCGGTGCAGCGCGCGCATTGCATCCTCCCCCGGAGGGGGCTCTCCAGGCGTATACGCCCGTATACCCGTGTAGGAGCGGAGCGGGGCTCCTCAGCTCCCCAGCTTTTGCAGCTGCTCGAGAAGTCCGGGATTCGCCTTCAGGGAGGCGGCGTTCTTTTCGGCGAAGTCCTTCCAGCCTGCCTCGTAGGCCGTCCTGACGTAGCGCTCGGCGTCGGCGGGCGAGAACCGGATGAAGTCCATGCCCAGCCGCTTGAGCTTCTCGTCTTCCTTCTTCAGGCGGTCCTGCATGTAGGCAACGTGGCGACGCTCCAGCTCTTCGCACACCTCGGCCAAAGTCTTCTGGATCTCCGGCGATAGCCTGTCGTAGACCGACTTGTTCATGAGAACGACCGTGTCGAGCGAATAGAACGGATGGTCGATCACGTACTTCGTCACCTCGTGCAGTCCGAACAGGTCGATACCGGTATAGGTCCAGCCAAAGCCGTCGACCACGCGCCGCTCCATGCCCGTGAATATCTCCCCGGGCGCCATCGAGATCGGCGCGCCACCGAGCGCGTTCACCAGGGGGGTGTATACGGGGGACACGCGAATCTTGAGGCCCTTGAGGTCGGGTTTGGCGATCTTCTTGTCTATGTATAGCCGGAACGCACCGCCGCCCGCCGCCGTGTTCGCCAGGTAGACAACCCCGCCCTGCTCGAGATGGATCTTGCGCATCAGATCGAAGTAGCCGGATTTGCGCAGTTCCGGCGGCGTTTTCTGGGCAAACTGCACTGCCCACGCGAGCGGAACTTCGGTGCGGTAGTAAGCGGCTGCGCCAAGCATCACGTCCACTACGCCGTTCTTCAGCGCCTGGAACTGCTGGTTGGGAGCCGCCACTTCAGGGCCGCCCAGGTAGCTGATGGCGAGCTTGCCTTTCAGCTTCCCGTTGACCAATTCCTGGAAGGTGAAAAACCCCCTGCTGAGATCGTAGTCGGCCGTCCACGGCGTGATGCCTTTCAGGACGACGGGTTGCTGCGCCAAGGCATTGCCGGACGCAAGCACGGTAGCAAAGGCAAATGCCGATACGACGGCGGCGCTGCTGAACGGGCGTTTCATGAGATCCTCCTCTCCTCGCTAGGTCGGTCGAAGCCAGTGTAGAGGCCGCCTAAAATGACGTCAACGCAATAGCGAAATGGCACGGGGATCACGCAATGGCAAAGGAATACGAGCAGGTCGAAGGAACTCTGATCGAGGACACGGTGGTGCCGGCCCGCGGCTCCTGGAGCCGCCGGCTGGACAAGGGCCAGATGATGCGCATCGTCGACCTGGAAGGAAAGCAGGCGGTCGACTTCCTGTGCTACAACGCCAACGACTACGCCGATCGCTACGCCGCGGCCGATACGATGAAGATCAATCCCACCGGGATCTTCCTTTCGAGCGGCACCGTCCTGTACAGCTTGGGGCTTACTCCCCTGTTCACGATCGTGGCGGATACCTGCGGCAAGCACGACACGATCGGCGGATGCTGTAGCGCGGCACTGAACAAGTTCCGCTACGGCGTAGGCTACCAGCCGAACTGCCGGGACAACTTCCTGCACGAGCTGAAGAAGTACGGCATGGGACCGAAGGACCTTGCCGCGAACGTCAATTTCTTCATGTACGTCCCGGTGGGCGAAAACGGCGAGATGGACATGGGTCCCTCGATATCGAAGCCGGGCGATTACGTGGATCTGCGCGCCGAGTCGGACGTCCTTGCCGTCATCTCCAACTGCCCGCAGATCAACAACCCCGTGAACGACTACAACCCGACGCCGATCCGCGTCTTCGCCTGGACCCCGTAACTATCGCCAGAGCGCCTGCGACGCCAGGCGCGCACCTTCGGCTAGCGATCGGAGCTTCGCCCACGCGATCGTCGGGAAGACCGGGCTGCCTTCGGCGCTCGTCGCAAACCCGCAGTCCGTGCCGGCGATGATGTTTTCGCGCCCTGCGACTTGTGCAAATGTGCAGATGCGTTCGGCCACCAGCTCCGGGTGCTCCACGAAGTTGGTGGTGGAGTCTATGACACCGGGAATCAGCACCTTGCCCTCCGGAAGCTTCACGTCGCGGAAAATCTTCCATTCGTGCGCGTGACGGGGGTTCGCAGCCTCGAACGAGATCCCGGCCGGCCTGGCGCGGAACACGCAGTCGATGATTTCGCGCAGCGGGATATCGTGGTTGTGCGGGCCCTCGTAGTTGCCCCAGCACAGATGCAGCCGCATCCTCTCCGCGGGAATGTCCTTCACCGCCTCGTTGAGCACTTCCACATGCCTCTCGATCGCCTTGCGGAACTGCGGCACCTGAGATGCCGGTACTGGTTGTTCCAGCTCGACGCGAGATCCGGGCAATCGAGCTGGAGCACGAATCCGGCCGCTACGATCGCCTCGTACTCCTTGCGCAGGGCGTCGGACAGCACCTGCAGGTACTCCTCGTCGCTGCCGTAGTACCGGTTCGGCATGAAGCGCGCAGCCTGGCGCGGAGAAACGGCTGACACGAACCCTTCGGCGGCGCCTGCGTTGCGTGCAAGCGCCGCCTTCAGGCTGGCGATGTCGCGCTCGACTGCATCGAAGTTCCTCCAGGCGATCGGCCCGATGCACGCCGGTCCGCTGGGGCGCCCGCCGGCCAGGCCCGGCAGGGCCTGGGCATAGTCGGGGAAGTCGAGCTGGTCGCGCGTCGGGCCGAGACGCACCGGCTCGCCGCCGAAGCCGGTGAGCCGGTCCTTGATGTAGGTGGAGTAGTCGGGCTTTCCCTGTTCACCGTCGCTTACTACGTCGATCCCGGCTTCGAGCTGCTTTTCGACGCTCTCCGCGATCGCCCGGCTCACCTCACGGGAAAAATCCGCTTCGTCGCCGGCTCCGGTCCTCTTTCGCAGGCGCTCGAGAAGCCAGGCCGGGCGCGGAAGGCTTCCGGTGTGGGTGGTGAGGATACGCTCCACGCTGCGCTTCATCCGCGGGTCCTTTGCAACGTCTGCCATATCCGTAGCGGCGTCGCCGGCATGTCCAGGGGCTCCGCCCCCGCGCTTCGCAGCGCATCGGCGATGGCGTTCGTCAGCGCGGCGAGCGCGCCGGTCGCCCCGGTTTCGCCTGCTCCCTTGGCTCCCAGCACGTTCGTCGGGCTCGGGGTCGGCCGAAAATCCGAAGCGATCGGGGGCACCGAATCGGCTCTGGGCACCGGGTAGTCCATGAAGCTCCCGGTGAGGAGCTGACCCGAGGAAATATCGTAAAAGCAGCGCTCGCCGAATACCTGTCCGGCGCCTTGCACCACCCCTCCGTGGATTTGCCCATGCGCAAGCACCGGGTTGATCACGGTGCCGATATCGTCCACGGCGACGTACGAAACCAGGGTCGTCTCTCCCGTTTCCCGATCGATTTCGACCTCGGCTATGTGGGCGCCGCTCGTGAAGGCGCGCGGTACGGGCTGCGCGAAAACGGTGTCCAGCGGATTCTGCCGCGATTGGCTGCTCTTCTGCAGCACCTCGTCGAAGGATATCGCAAGGTCGGTTCCACGCACGCGGTAGCGGCCTGCGGCGAAGTCGATGTCCGGAACCGCGGCCTCGAGCGTATCTGCAGCGATGCGCTTTCCTTTCTCGATCACGACATCGGCAGCGCGCGAAAGCGCGCTTCCCTGCGCCAGCATGGAGCGCGAGCTGATGGTGCCGTTGCCCACGATCAGCGGTCCATCCCGGTCGCCGCTGCGCAGGACGATCCGCGACGGATCGATGCCGAACTTGCGCGCGACGATCTCGGGAAACACGGTCTCGTGGCCCTGGCCATTGGAAGTCATGGCGACATGCGCGAAGACTTTGCTTTGGCTCTCGACAGTCAAGGCGACCTGGTCCTCGGCCGTGAAACCACCACCGCAGGGCTCGACGAACAGCGCGCAGCCGATTCCCCGGAGGGCGTTGCGGCTGCGGGCTGCCCGGCTGCGGCCCGCAAAGCCATCCCAGCGCGAGTTGCTCCTTGCCTGCTCCAGCAATCCTGCATAGTCCCCGCTGTCCAGCACGCTCCCGGTGAGCGTGCGATAGGGGAAGGCGTCCTTGGGTATCGCATTGCGCCGGCGTATCTCAAGGGGATCCATTCCGAGCCGGAACGCGACCTCGTCCACCAGCCGCTCCACGATCAATGCGGCCTCGGGCCGGCCAGCGCCCCGGTAGGCATCGGTAGGAGCCGAATTCGTCATGACGAGCCGGTGGCTTCCATGGAGTGCCCGCACTTCGTACGGCCCGGCGCCTATCAGGCATCCATTGATGGTTGCGCTCCGGGCGCCGGCGTAGGTGAGGTACGCCCCTTGATCGCATAACCATTCGGTGCGTAGCGCGAGGAAGCGGCCCTGGACATCGGCGCCGATCTCCCCGGCGATGCGGATCGCCCTGCCATGCGAGTCGCACAGGAAATCCTCGGAGCGCGTGGAGGTCCACTTGATCGGCCTGCCCAGCCTCCGGGCGAGCTCGAGCAGCACGGCGTACTCCGGGTAGGCGCCGGCACGCGGACCGAACGCCCCGCCTACGTCGATCGGATGCACGCGTATGCGGTCGCGTGTCGTGCGCAACAGCGCCGCGAGCTGCGTGCCCATGAGGTCGGCGCCTTGATTGCTGCAGCAGATTTCGTAGGTTTTCCGCCCGCCGTCGTACCAGGCGAGCACGGAGCGCGGCTCGATCGGCGACGCGGACACGCGCGGACTGTCCAGCGTGAGGGCGACGCGGCACGCCGCGTCCTCGAGCAAGGCTAGCGTTGCCCGCTCGTCTCCATACTCGAAGTGCAAGCACACGTTCCCCGGTATCGCGTCGTGCACGAGCTCCGCCCCGGGAGCAAGGGCAGCGTCAAAGCCGATGCAGGCCGGGAGCTCGTCATAGTCCACGGTTATGCGCTCTGCCGCATCGGCTGCCCGCTGCGGCGCATCCGCCAGCACGACGGCGATCTCTTCGCCGACAAACCGCACCTCGCCCCGGGCGAGCACCGGCCTTTCCGGCGTGATCAGCTTCATCCCGTCCCGTCCGCTGTAGGAAACGACCGGCTCCAGGGTGCCGAACGCATCCGGCAAATCGCCAGCGGTCACTACGGCGTGCACGCCGTCGCTCGTACGCGCGTCTTCAACCGAGACCGCTCGTAGACGCGCACGCGCTACGTCCGACCGGCGAAACGCCGCGTAGAGCTGTCCCGGCATGGATACATCGCCGACATAGCGGCCGCTGCCGCTCAAAAAGCGCGCGTCTTCACGTCGCAATGACCGACCTCGGATATTGTTTCAATCGAGTTCCGGCTGAACTCGCGCCATCAAGCTTACACTGCGCCTAGGAAACCGGACACGCGAATGAAAGAGCTAGAACTGCAACCGCGGCAGATCGCGATCATGGAGCAGGAATATCCCCGCTTCTCGGACGCCGAATACGCGCGTCGGCACAAGGCGCTGGCCGAAGTGATGGCGAAGTCCGATCTCGATCATCTGGTCGTAGCGACCGATCACCGCACCGGCAACGTCACGCAA
>DATKDD010000019.1:0-9890 GCA_035512875.1 Gemmatimonadaceae bacterium
GTAGAAGGCTCCCCACGCGGCGGCCCGTGCGTCACCTGCAGTTTCGCGCAGCTGCGCGAGCCGCGCGTCGCTCGCAAAGAATCGCAGCAGACTGAGCATTTCCTCGAACGAGCTGATCGCCCATTCCTCTCCAAATGTCACGAACAGCGCGGCTGACACCGTGTCGGCGGCATCGAGCGGCGTGGCGGTCAGTGTGAGGCGCCCCACGCCCAGACGGGATACCGGCAGCGTGATCACGCTGCCACGCATCACCTCTGACAGCGAATCGAGCTCGACTGTGTCGCGCCACACGACAACCCGCTGGTCGGTTGAAGCCGCGAGCACCACCGGAGTTTGCGCCGGAAGACCATATCCTTCCAGGTAGATCCGGACGACAGTATCCCGTCCGAAGATCGCCGTTGCCCTTGGATTCGCCACCATTTCCGGCAACGAATCGCTCGAGGTTCTGGGTGTCGCCTGGTAAACCGCTACGGGGGACGACAGGCTGATCGGTGTGATGCGCGGCACATTGACCAGCATTTCGTGCCGTCCATTCCGGGCGCTCCCCTCGTCGCGGACCGAGATTGCAAGCACGTATTGCCCCGGCGCAGCTGGAACGTATTGCTGAAAGATCAGACTCTCGTCCTGCCGGGTGGATTCACGGTAGCTCGCCACGCGCACGGATTCCCGTGCATCGATCTGGAGAGAGATCTCCGCACCGCTGCGCAACTCGAGCGATACCTGGTACCGGCCACGGTAGCCGTCCTGTTCGGGCGCAAAGGTGAAGTCGCGATTGAGCATCGACAGCGTGACCATCATCAGCGTCGAATCGGCAGTGGCGCCGGCGAAATAGTTCACGCTGCCGATGAACTGAATAGGATCAGCTTCGGCGATCAGCCCCGCGTTGGCATATGCCGCCACGGGATCGAGCGCTCCGGTACCCCTGCGAATGGCTCCGCCGTCAGTGGGGGCCGGACGTTCCGGTGTTCCGGCATTCGTTCGCGGAACGCATGCGGCGGCAAGGGCCAGAGTGACGAGGAGCACCGCCGATGTGCGGTGCGCGTGGGTGGAAAGCATTGCGAGGCCTTGAAGGGGAGGGCGTGTATTCGCAATCTACACTATGGCTCCGGGAGTGTTCATGCCGCGTGCTCTGCTTGCTGCGCCCTTGGAGGCGCGTTAGCTTCGCGGCGTGACGCGCGAGGATCTTTCGGGGACGATGCTGGCCGGGTACGCCCTGCGACAGCTGATTGGGGAGGGCGGGACCGCGATCGTGTACCGTGCCGAGCATCCGACGCACGGCACGGCTGCGGTCAAGGTTCTGCGCGAAAAATTGCGCTCGGACCGCACGGCGATCGCCCGTTTTTTGCGCGAGGCCACGTACGGTACCCGCGTGCAGCACCCCAACGTGGTGCAGACGATCGAGATCGGTGAGGCGCAGTCGGGGCTGCATTTTCTCGCGATCGAGTGGGCCAACGGCGAGCTGCTGGAACGCTATGCACGCCGGCACGCCCCGCTGCCGCCTCCCGAAGCGGCAACGATCGTCTCCCAGATCGCCAACGCAGTGCAGGCGGCCCATAACGCGGGGATCATTCACCGCGATCTGAAGCCAGACAACGTGATGTACGACGCGGAAGCGAGACAGGCCAAGCTGCTCGACTTCGGAATCGCCGCCGATAGCGACATGACCGCGGAGGAGCGTCTCACGCGTGCCGGGTTCTTCGTCGGGACGCTCATGTACGTCGCCCCCGAAGCGCTGTCAGGCGCGCTGGTCACGCCGGCTGCTGATCAGTACAGCCTGGCGACGATCGCCTATTACCTCCTGACCGGCTGTTATCCCTATTTGGGCAAGAATCAGCGGGAGATCTTTACCCAGCTGCTGTCGCAGCCGCCGATTCCGCTCAACGCCGCCCGCAGGGAGCTCCGGTTTCCGAAGGCGGTGGAGGAAGTGGTCATGCGGGGCCTCTCGCGCGAGCCGGAGCGCCGTTTCGCCGACGTGGTTTCGTTCGCCACCGCGTTGACGCGTTCGATCGAGGCGCCGCCCGAAAGTGAGGACAAGCGTAAGGCCGGCCTCTTTGGCCGCATGCGCACGATTCTCGGACGCGAGTAGCTCGTCAGGCGTCCGCGGGAAGCCAGACCGTGAACGTCGAGCCCTTCCCCAGGTCGCTCTTCACCGTCACGTCGCCGCCGATCAGCCGTGCGAGCCGCCGGGAGATCGCCAGCCCCAGCCCCGTCCCGCGAACCATGGAGTCCGTCCGCGGGCCGGCGTTCACCTGTTCGAACTCCTCGAAGATCCGGTCATAGTCGCTCGGAGCTATGCCAATGCCGCTGTCGCTCACCGATATCGACACCCAGCGTGACGCCGGTGGCGCATTCGACATCTCTCCGGTAACCGCCGACGGTGGCGGGCCCGCGATGAGGTGCTCCGGTGCCATCGATGAATCGTCGGTCCGTGCCTCGACCACAATGCCGCCTTCGGGGGTGTACTTGATCGCGTTGCCTAACAAATTCAGCACTATCTGCCGCAAATGCGTGCGATCGGTGGAGATCCGGGGCAGCGCCGGCGGCAGAACCAGCTGGAGATGCAGGTCGCGGTCGTTGAGCAGCGGCTCGATCTCACTCGCCACTTCGATCACCAGCCCGCGCACGTCCACAGGCTCGGTGTGGAACTCCATTCGCCCGGCGGCGAGCTTCGCTATGTCGAGAATCTGGTCCACCAAATGACGCAGGTGCGTTGCCGACGAGGCCACCCGTCCGATTGGAGCGGTTTGTCGGGGCGTCATCTCCCCATACACGCCGTCGCGGAGCATTTCGACGAACCCGACGATGGCATTGAGCGGCGTGCGCAGCTCGTGGGAGACGCTGGCGAGAAACTCGCTCTTCGCCCGGTTGGCGCGCAGCAGTTCCGCCGAGAGCCGCTCCAGCTCCACCGTGCGATCGGCGAGACGAATTGCCTGACGACGCGTATGCACGAACGCGACCGTCAGCGTGCCCAGCAGCAGCAGCGCGACGATCCACAGCACCGGGCGGCCCGCATATCCGGAGTCGTAAAGCATTATGACCTGCCACGGACTTCCGCCCGGGGCGGTCAACTCGGCGGCGGCCGCGCGGGGCGTCATCAACCCGGCCGGGGGGGCCTCGTCCGCGGCCACCGTGTCGTTTGCCGCCAGGATGATCCGGCGAAACGGGACGCTCGAAACCAGACTGTCGAGCGCCGAGAGCACCGCCGCACCAGTTATCGTGCCGCCGGCGAAGGCGACGAACTCGTGGTCAAGACGGATAGGCTGGAGAACCGCAAACCCCTGCTCGCCGCTGAACAGACGGCCGGTGTTGGAGCTTTGCGGCTGGTTGTAACGCCGGGCCATCTGCGCGATCGCCCGCAGCTCCAATGTCCTGAGGGTGTCCAGATCGGCGCCGAGAAGTCCCGGTGCGGAAAGGTTGTCAAATGCCCACTCGTGCTGAATTACCCCGCTCGAATCGGTCAGCCAGAGCCGGCTGAACGCGGGAACGTGATCCTCCAGGATCTGGATCACCGCGGCGAAATCCTCGCCGCGCACCTCACGGCGGCCGCCGAGATAGAGCGTGCGCATGACCTGAAGTGCCTGTTCGTGCACGGCGAGAAAGCCGCGGACGTAAACAGCCGCCTCTCCGGCCGCGCGCTCGGCGTCGCTGCGCCGCGCGGCGACGAGCATTTGATCGATCGCCACAACGCCGAGCGCGGCCAGCAGAAACGCCGCAGTGTTGGCGAGTGCCGACACTCGTAGTCGTGTGCGATGGATGAATCGACCGATCATCATCCTCACTGGCGATTGACGCGACCATCGGCCACTCGTAGCCTTTGGCCATGACGGATCTCGAGCGCCTGACCTCTCTCCTGGCGCTGCGGTCGGCGCGGCGCGGGCAGTTCACGCTCGCCTCGGGGCGCACGTCCACACTGTATATCGACGCGCGACTCACAACAATGAGCCCCGAGGGGCTGGCGCTCGTCGGCCCAGCCGGGCTGGCCGCCATTCGTGAGGCGGGGCCAAGTCCCGACGCCGTTGGAGGCTTGACCCTGGGCGCCGACCCGATCGCCTATGCGATCAGTTATGCCAGCGCCTCCACCCCGGAGCCGATCCGTGCGTTCACGGTGCGCAAAGAAGCAAAATCGCACGGCACCGGACGCGTCATCGAAGGACCGTTCGAGGCGGGCGACCAGGTGATCATCGTCGAGGATGTCATAACCACCGGCGGTTCAGCCATACGGGCCGCGCGTGCCGTGGGTGAGGCCGGGGGCTCGGTCGTCGGCGTGCTGGCGCTGGTGGATAGGGAGGAAGGCGGGCGTGAGTCGATCGAAGCCGCCGGCTACACGGTGCTCGCGCTCGTCACCGCGTCACAGATCGTCAGGCAGATGCCGGAGTCCGCCGGGGACGGCAGCGGGCAGACCGGCTGACGGCCGTTCCGCGGGCAGCCGCTCGGTCAGGAAATCGAGTGCCCGGCGCTCGGCATGGTAAACCGCCCGCCACGGAGCACCGCCCCCGACGAAGCCGGCGTGCCCACCGTGGGGATGAAACTCGAGGGTCAGTGCTGGATTGGTATTCGCGATCGCCCGAACCTCGTCCAGCACCACTGCGGGCAGGAATGGATCGTCCACGGCGGCGAGCAGGAGCGTGGGCCGGCGGATCGCGTTCAGAAAGCGCAGCGAGCTCGACCGGACGTAATAGTCATCGGCGCCGGCGAATCCGTGCACCGGCGCGGTTACCGCATCATCGAAGTCGGCCAGCGTGCGTGCGGCGTCGAGAGCCGCACGGTCGAAGAGCCCGGGAAAACGCTCGAGCTTCTGCAGTGCCTTACGCCTCAGCGACCGGAGGAAATGCGCCTGGTAAACTCGAGAAAAGCCGCGGTCGATGTGCCGCGCGCCGCGCCCCAGATCGAACGGTACCGATACCGCCGCGGCGGCATGGACTTCCGGCGGCATTTCCGACACCGCTTCACCAAGCCATTTCAACAGAACGTTGCCGCCGAGCGATACGCCGATGAGTCCGAGGGGCACGCCGGGCGCCTCTCTCGCCATGCGCCTAACGACGAGTGCCAGGTCGGTCGTCTCTCCGGAATGGTAGAAGCGGGGTTGCTCGTTCAGCGCTCCGCCGCACGAGCGGAACTGCAGTACCGCCGCTTCCCAACCGCGGCGGCGTGCCTCGGCGAGCATGCCCATCGCATAATGGGATCGAGCCGACCCCTCCAGCCCGTGCAGGATCAGCACGCGTGGCGCACCCGGCGCGGCGGCCAGACGGTGAACCGCCAACCAATCATCGTCAGGCGTGAGCCATCGCTCTACCGTGGTAGCCAGGCGCGGACGCCGGCGGGCCAGCTTGCCCCAGAGCGTGGGCAGATGTGGCCCGGGAAGCCACCAGGCCGCGCGGAAGGTGGTCGACGCGCGAGGGTACGATGGAGTGTGTGGAGTCAGGACCGGCATGCCGAAACTTCGCCACGCGGCCGGGAGCGGCGAAACCCGGGTGTGTCGCCGCGCGTACGGGTCAGCAAGAGGAGAACAGCCATGATTGAAATTTTGACCGCCGCGGCGGCCGTCGCCGCCACTGGATTCGGGTACACGCGCAGCCGGCGTTTCGTGAGAGAACGCCTCCGCTTCGTCGAAGCAGCTCATCGTCGCAGAGCGCCGTGGGTGGCGGGCACCGCCGCGGCCCTCATCGCTGTGCCACTCGTTGCCGTGCTCCCGCTCATCGGTGCCGGCACGGCGTTGCTCTTCGGCGCCGGGGTTGGAACAGGTGTCGCCCACGGATCGCGCGATGTGCATACCGGCGCTATCGATTAACTCCCGATTGACCGCGCTGGGGGTAGGCGCTAGCTTGTCGCCCATGCTTCCGGTCACGCGCTTCCATCGTCATGTGCACCATCACCACGGCCCGACGGGCCGGGGGGTCGTGCGCATGTTCAGGATTCGCGGCTAGGCGACTCCGAACGCGTGCTGATCACCGGCGGCCCGTCCATTATGGATGGGCCGCTTTTTTTCTCATACTCCACTCTCATGCTCAGGATAGCACTGCCGAACAAGGGGCGACTGGTCGAGGATGTACGCGACCTGTTCGCCGATGCCGGTCTTCCGGTTCGCGCGCCCAGCGAGCGGGCGCTCGTCGCCTCGCTCGGCGGCGAGTTCGAGGCCATCTTCGTGCGCGCGCAGGATATCGCCGAGTTCGTTGCCGATGGCGCTGCCGATGCGGGAATCACCGGCTACGATCTTGTTTGCGAGGCAGAGCGTCCGCTGCGCGACCTGCTCGATCTGGAGCTCGGCCGCTGCCGGCTGGTCGTCGCTGTGCGTGACGACTGCGACATCATGACCGTGGCGGATGTTCCGGACGGCGCGCGAGTCGCGACCGCGTTTCCCCGCCTTACGCAGCGCTTCTTTCGAGAACGAGGCCGTTCGATCACCCTCGTGCCCGTGACCGGTGCCGCGGAGATCACCCCGCATCTCGGCGTGGCCGATCTCATAGTCGACCTCACATCCACCGGTTCGACATTGCGACTCAACCATCTGCGAGAGATCGAGACGGTGCTCACCTCCACAGCGCGACTCATCACCGCCGAAGGTGGCGAGGTCCTTGCCGACACGCACAAGCGTAACGCGCTCGAAGGACTCACCACCGCGCTCGTGTCGGTGTTGCGCGCCCGGGGCCAGCGCTACCTCATGGCGAACGTTCCGCGGACTGCGCTCGAGCGCGTGAAGGAGATTCTGCCGGGCCTCAGCGGCCCAACGGTGATCGATATTCTGAACGGCGGCGCATTCGTCGCCGTGCATGCCGTGGTGGCGCAACAGGCGGTATACCGCACGATTGGCGAGCTCAAGGCGCTGGGTGGTGAAGGCATACTCGTTACCCGCATCGAGCGCCTGATGCCATGACCGGATCGATGTTCGCGGTAACGGGAGACATCGGCACACTCACGCCTGACGAGCGCTCCCTCCTGTGCGACCGTGGACTTGCGGCCTCTTCAGGAGTGCGGGAAACGGTCGCGGCCATACTGTCGCGGGTTCGCCGCGGCGGCGACGGCGCGCTGCGTGAGCTGGCACGCGAGCTCGACGGCGTGACGCTCGAGGCCCTCGAAGTTCCGCGCGAAGAGCTGAGTGCTGCACTCGACGCGCTCGATCTCGACACCGTCCGTGCGCTCGAGCGCGCTCGCGACAACATCGCTCGCGCTCACACGGCCTGGATGCCGGTGACGGTCGAGGTGGAAACCGAGCCGGGCGTAGTGGTGGGACGGCGCGCCGACCCCCTGTCTTGCGTCGGCGTGTACGCCCCCGGCGGACGTGCCGTCTACCCGAGCAGCGTGCTGATGGGCGTGGTGCCGGCACGAGTCGCGGGTGTCGGCGAAGTGATCGTCTGCTCGCCGCCGCAGCCGAACGGCCTGCCGGCGCCGGCGGTACTGGCCGCCGCGGCGCTGGCCGGAGCCGGCCGGGTATTCTCGTTAGGTGGCGCCGGCGCGGTCGCGGCGATGGCGTTCGGTACCGAGTCGGTTCCGCGAGTGGACCGTATCGTGGGTCCCGGCAACACGTACGTGTCCGAAGCAAAGACACAGGTTGCCGGGATCGTCGGAATAGATTCGCCCGCCGGCCCCAGCGAGCTGCTTGTGATCTTCGACGGCTCCGCCGCCGCAACGACTGTAGCTTGCGAAATGGTAGCGCAGGCGGAACACGATCCCGACGCCGCGGTCGTTGCCGTGCTCCTGCCGGGTGCGTCGAGACAGGCGCTGGAAGCCGCGTTGCGCGCCCGGCTCGAGTGCGAACCGAGGGCCGGCATCGCTCGTCAGGCTTTCGCCGGTCGCGGAGCCGTGCTCCAGGCCCGGAGTGCGTCCGAGGCACTGTCGTTCGCCGCCGCCTGGGCGCCGGAGCACCTGCTTCTCGCGGTGGAGGATCCGGAGGCAATGCTGCCCCTGGTCAGAAATGCCGGGACGATCTTTCTCGGCGAGACCGCCTCGGTGGCGTTCGGAGACTACCTGACAGGCGCGAATCACGTGCTGCCGACGTCGGGGGCGGCGCGATCGTACTCCGGCCTGTCCACGCTCGACTTCATGCGCTGGACCACTTATCAGCGAGTGAGCCGCGCCGCGGCGTCGTCCATTGCTGGCGCCACAGCGACGCTGGCCGACGCCGAAGGGCTTCCCGCGCACGCGTCGGCGGCGCGCGCCTGGCAAAAGAACGGTGTCCAATGACTTCCCGTTCAGTGCTGGTTACCGGATTGGCCCGCGAAAGCTATCGCGACATTCCGTTGTACACGGGCGGACATGCCGCGGCGCTGCCTATCGATCTGAGCGACAACACCAACCAGTGGGGCGTGCCTCCCGCGGCCGCCCGCGCGCTGTCGGCTGTGTCCCCCGCGTCGGCGGCACGCTATCCGGCCGCATACGCGCCGGCGCTCAGCGAAGCCATCGCCGCCTATGCGGGTGTGACGCCCGATATGGTCGTTACCGGCTGCGGCTCCGATCACGTGCTCGATTGCGCGTTTCGAGCGCTGGCCGATCCGGGATCGCGGGTGGCGCATCTCGACCCGACTTTCGTCATCGTACCGGGTGTCGCCCGCGCCAATTCGCTCATCCCGGTGGGGATACCGTGGCGCGCCGGTGAGCCGCCTAACGCGTCGGAGCTCGAGGTGGACGAAGCAGCGCTGCTCGCGGTGGACGCGCGGATCATCTATCTGTGTTCGCCGAACAATCCCACCGGCACGGTCATTCCGCCCGCCGTGATCGCCAGGATCGTCGCCCGCGCCTCCGGCATCGTGATCATCGACGAGGCCTACGCCGAGTTCGGCGGGTGGAGTGCGGTCTCGCTGTTGGCCGATTCGCCCGGATTGATCGTGACGCGCACGTTCTCCAAGGCGTTCGGCCTCGCCGGCCTGCGTATCGGCTATGCGTTAGGACATCCGGCGCTCATCAGGGAATGCGCCAAGGCACGAGGACCCTACGCGCTGTCTACATTCGCGGAACCCGCCGCGTTGGCGGCGCTCGGCGAAGACGTGCATTGGGTACGCGAGCATGTCGCGCTGGCCATCGAAACCCGCGAACGACTGGCCGCCGCGTTGCGGGACATCGGCGGCTACGTCGTCTACCCATCGGGCGCGAACTTCGTGATGGTGGCGCCTGACGAAGGGCGGCTTCCCGGTGCAATGACGATTCAGGCCACGCTGCGGTCGGCCGGGATCGACGTTCGTGCGTTCAATGATTTGCCGGGCATCGGCGGCGCCCTGCGGATCACGGTAGCGCCATGGCCGGTGATGTCGCGGCTGCTCGACGCACTGCCGCGTCCGGGCCGGTCCTGATGCGTGTCACCGTGTTCGACTACGGCGCGGGTAACCTGCACTCGCTCATCAAGGCGCTGGACCGTGCTCCCGGTGTCTCCATACGCGTGGATACCGATGCTGCCCGTGCGTCCGACACCGATGCACTCGTTCTTCCGGGCGTGGGCGCGTTCGGTGAGGCTGCGGCTCGACTCGCGCCCGGCCGCGACACACTTATCGAGGCGATCGCCGGTGGACTGCCGGTGCTCGGGATCTGTCTGGGCATGCAGCTGTTGTTCGATGCCAGCGACGAAGGCGGGGGCGATGGGCTTGGCGTTCTGCCGGGACGTGTGACGGCGCTCTCGGCGTCACGCGTGCCGCAGATCGGCTGGAACAGCCTCGATGAGGCGAACGATCCGCTCGTACTCCGCTCGTCACTGACTACGGCGTACTACGCGAACGGGTTCGTCTGCCGGCCGATCGAGCTCTCGTGCGTGCGTGCCTGGAGCGAGCATGGCGGCGACCGTTTTCCGGCAATCGTCAGGCAGGAGCGTGTCGTCGGGACCCAGTTCCACCCCGAGAAGAGCTCGCAGCCGGGTGTTGCGCTGCTCCATGCGTTTCTCGACGAGGCGAGGCGATGATCGCCATCCC
>DATKDD010000020.1:0-4466 GCA_035512875.1 Gemmatimonadaceae bacterium
CGAATATCGCTGTTTCAGCGCCGCACCCGGATCCGGATTCCGTGCGCGTCAGGCGCCTGCCCCGCCTGCTGCCAGGCGTTCGTGAGGGGCACGATCGACTTGAGCGAGCCGCTCCGCCCGCCATGCGTCACCTGGATCACCCCCAGCCCCGGTGTGGCGCCCGTGGCGTTATGCGGGTCGCCGCTGAGGGGGACGGGACCGCGCAGCGCCACGAACACCCGGTTGCCCGACGGAGCGATGTCGGTCAGATCGGGCGCCGCGTTGCTGGTCAGCGAGCCGTTCAGATCCACCGTGGCCACCCGCTGCCCCGACGCCACCTCCAGCACCTCGACTACGTCGTTGTGCCTGTCCATCACCCACACGTAGCGCCCGCCCCCCGTTGCCGTTACCCCGTGCGAGTCGGCATTTCCGCTCTTGGAGAAGATGAGCTCCGGCGCCGGGACGTTGGGGGGGTTGGAGCTGGAGAAGCCGGTCACCGGAAAACGGTATACGTCGAAGCCGTTGAGCAGCGGGTGATTCGGATCGGCGCCTGACACGTTGACCGGGCTGCCGCCGGAGTTGATGTACATCTGATCCCCCACCTGGATTCCCCCACAGCCGTTGCCGTGCACGGTCGCGCTGTCGTACTCCGCCACTATCGCCATCTGCGGTGCCTTGGCGTCCACCACGAACAGGCCGCCGCCGCGCAGGGTGACGAATGCATAACGGCTGCTGGCATCGATGACCGGACAGATCGGCCAGTTGATCGGCCGCAGGTTGGGATCCTCACACGCCGCCCCGCTCGGCGTTATGCACGTCGCCAGGTCGAGCGTCGCGGCGGGATCGGGCGTGAACTGGTTGGTCGCGAAGTTGGCGTTGATCCGCTCCAGCCGCTTCCCGTTCTGGTTGGCGACGAGGATGTACGAGCCGTCAGGTGCGGCAAAGGCGGCGTGTGCCTGACGCGTCCCGGTGCTTCCCACGCTGGTCTCGAAACACGCAACCGGCGTGCGGGTGTGCGACTCGAAGATCACCACGTGCCCGCTCGCGACGAACGAAAGGATCGCGTGGGTGCCCTCGGCGTTGAATGCCAGCATGTGCGGCCGCACGGGATTGCGCCCGGTCGCGGCCTGGCACAGCGCGCTGGTCGCATCGCCGAGATCGAGCCGCGCCAACGGCGCCGCATTGGCCGCGGCATTGCCCATCAAGTCCGAGCCCTCGTACACCAGCAGCTGGCCGCCATAGCCCGGCCTGGTATCGGACTGATCGGCGATCCACACCTCGAAGCCCGCGTTCGGCAACTTGCCGTCGGCCTTGTGTAACGGCTGGCCTTCTACTTCAGCGAGCCCGGGAATGGTGTTATCCGAGCAGGCCCAAAAAACGAGCGTACCTGTCGCCACGAACGCGGCAGTGAGAAGCGGGGTGCGGATGTTCATACAAGCTCCGGTCTGGGAGGTAGGACTGCAGGCCTATTTTGCAAGACGTAGCAATGCCCCGAATCTGCTCGCTGTGCGGTGAGGAAATTCTGGTTTCCGGATTCCGGCCTTCGCCGGAATGACGGACCCTGGAGAACCTACCGCAGCAGCCTCGACAGAGCGAACTGCACCGCGAGATCGGTCGTGCTCCACAGCTGCACGTCGGAGCTGGCGCCGTACCGCACCGGTACCGGCCGGCCATCCACGATCTCGTAGCTCCAGAGCTCGCTTTGAAAGCCCGACGCCTCGACGGCAGTCAGAACCTGCAGCAACGCGGCCCGCAGTTCGCTCTCGCGCGCCGCGTCGCCTTGCGCGATGCGGCCGGCGACCCCCATCAGAAACAGGTTCACGTCGCGCCCCCACACGACTCGCGGACCGTGGTACGCGTCGGCCTCGAACGAGCGCCAAACGCCCGGTTGCGCGTATGCATCGTTCGCCACCACCGGGCCCACCCGTTCAATGAACAGCCCTATCGGATAGGGCCGCACGAACAGCCGCACATCCCGCATCACATTGTGCGCGCCTGACGATTCGGCGGCGCGGGGGCCGCGGACGCCGTCGCCGAGGAAGAGTCGCGTTGCCGGATCGCTGTTCGCCACGCCCACGGGACGTCCGCGGGCGTCGAGCGCTACATCGAGAAACACGAGCGAGTCGGGAACCGCGCCAGGCGTCTCGACGACGCTCGTCCAGTAGGCGCGCTCCTCGGCGGGCATCGCGGCAAGCCGGGCGGCTATGCGAGCCCGCACCTCGGCGGGCCCGAGCACTACCTCGAAGTGCCTGGACGCGGACCACCACGCGTCGATGGCCCGTTGGAGCGCGAGCGAATCGCGGGCGTAGCCGCCGAGCGGCGTGCCGTTCATCACGTTCGGCAGAGCCCGGGTGAGTGAGTCGGTCGAAAATCCTAACGAGCGCAGAATGCCCATGATGCTACCGAGCGACTCGAGTGCGTGCGGCACCCAGATCGCGTTCACATCCATGGCATAGCGGCCGGCGGCGTAGCCGGCGTTGCTGTCCCGCCAGCTGGTCGACGCCCAGCCGGAATCCCGGGCGGGAAAGGAAACGAGGTTGGCCGCCACGGGATCCCGTGCGTAGGCCGCCGTGAGGCTGGAGACGAGCCCGAGCTCACGAAGGATCAGTGAAAGCCGCGGCTCGCCGCTGTCGGCGGAGTCGAGGAGAAACGCACGCTTGCGCTCGGCCGTGACGCCGGGATCGGCAAGGTAGCGCGCCACCAGAACAGGGAGCTGGAACTCATCGTCGATCATGTGATAGTTCTCGCGCACCCGCCGCAGATCGCGAAGTACATCGCGCGCGACGGTGAGCACGCTGTCGGCGGCGGCACGGCTGCCGCTGTTCGCCGCGGCCAGGTGCTCATCGATCAGAGCGGCGTACTCGCTCGCCGCCTCGCGAACGGCCTGCCCTCCCATTGCCTCCTCGTGGCTCACCCCCCCGGAGCTCGACAGCTTCCGGAGCACGCTGGCGATGGCGAACTCCGACATCTCGTTGCGCCAGATGGGCCGCATCAGGAGCGCGGTCACCAGGACGTCGCGGCCGAAGTAGGTCGCGTAGTTAGGGAGACCCGCCATCAGCTTTTCACGCGAAACGAGCAGCTCCACTCCGCGCACCTGACGCTCCAGCCAGCGCGCCCTCGTAACGGCCGTGTCGTGGGCACCGGCGGCCGGGTCGCCCGCCGCACGGGCCGCGGCCAGAAAATCCAGAAACTCCGGGGTGAAGATCTCTTCGCGGGCAAGCGGCGTGAGTGCAGTGGCCCCGGTCGTTATGCGGACGATGAAGGCAACGCTGCTTCCCGAGCGCGCCCTTAGCGAGAGGGAGTCGCCGGCCCTGACGGCAGCCACCTGGCGAGGATCCACCCCCAGCTCGAGAACCAGCGAGTCGCGACCGTCGAGCGACGGCTGCACCACCCGCGCGACCCAGCTCGACGCGGTTGCTCGCGTGGTGGTCCTCGGCTGAAGGCGGCTGCGCAGCTCATTCAGGTCCCGCGCGCCGAGCAGAGCGAGGTGCCGCTGCCGTTCCTCCGGTTGCAGGCGGCCGAGCGCGGCGAGCAGCCTGTCGATTTCCGGCAGGGAGAAATCCTGGCCAAAGGCGGCGTCGTGCCGCCCCGCGTGTTGAAAGTCGCGTTCGACGCGCATGGAGCCGAGCACGAACCAGCCGATGCGAATGTGAGGTGCGTCGGCGATGATCTCGTGCTCGAGTGTTCGCTCGCCCCCGGCCTCCCAGACTCGCGCCACCGCCCCTCCCCAGCGGAGCGGGGCCCCCCGTCCTGTTGCATCGCGCACCGTGAACGCGAGGCTCTCGTTATCTCCGTTGGCCCACAGATGCACCACGCGGCCTCCGCGAAGGTATATCTGGACGGTGTTGCCCGCTGCATCGCGAAAGAAGCGCGTCTGGTAACCCTGGTACGCGGCACTGTCGTCGAGTCCCGGCTCGGGGAAGGACAGAACTGGTGGCGTTTGCTGACCAGTCGCGGCGAGCTGGGCAAGTAGCGCAATCGAGAACAGGTTCATCATCTGGTTGCGACTCCGCGCGTGGGGCGTATCTTGACTGTTCAACAGGCGAAGAGAATAGTAGTTTAATGTTTTACGAGGTAGCGCTCGCCCATACCGGAGCCATATGGAAAGTGCGTCGTCAACGCGTGTTGAATCGGATACGACTCCTGACATAGCCGCGGTACTCCCGGCGACCGGCCCTCGAACCGTTAGAAGTCTTGCTTGCCCCCGGCACTGGCGGACGAGCTCAGCCACGCCTCGCACAGTACCCGCTCGACCAGCCACTACTGGCCTACTGTCCGCAGGCTCCCCGTGAGCCCGGACCTGGGTGGCTTTTATTCCCGTGCTCGGTACTGCCTGAACACCGGTTGAGCGCGGTTTCGGTATTCCCTCGCTATGCATTCGCAGTGTGCGAGGGCGATGTCCCACTCTGTATCTGTTGAGGGAAAACGCATGAGAATGGTCCGGTATATCATTCCCGCGATCGTCGGCTGCCTCATCTGGTCGGTCC
>DATKDD010000021.1:0-3011 GCA_035512875.1 Gemmatimonadaceae bacterium
TCGTCCACGAACCGGCGCAGCGGCTCCTCGACCCACTGTTCCGCGACGGTGACGATCATGCGAGCCCCGCCGCCGCCCGAATCATCTCCAGACGGACAATGCCGACGTTTACAGACGATTCGGCTACCGCAATGAGTACGAGCGACCCCCGGCCGGCGGCGAATATGTGTCCGTGCTCCGCCTCCATTCGCAGGAACGCCGTGTCTCCCAGCCCCGCCGCCCCGGCCGACTGTCGCGCTTTTCGGTAGATCGAGGCGCCCAAAGCGGCCACTGTGCTCGCCTTTATGCCATGCCGCACCGTCGCATCGACGATAATGTCATCCTGCGCGTCGACGACCATCGCGCCGACTATCCCCCGGTGGCGGGAAACGGCGGCGAGCGGGGCGGCGTATGGCGAGCTCACGCCCCCGCCCCCGAAGCGGTCCGGTCGAGCCACGTCCGCGCCTCGACCGCGCACAGCTCGAGCACACGCCTCACCAGTCCCTGCGGCAACGCTGTGTCGGCGGCGAGCAACACCAGTCCGCCGTCGCCGGCTGGCGCCATGGCAACCGTCGCCGCGTCGGTCTCGAAGGAGATGTACCTCCAGTTACCTAACGCCAAATGGCGCATCGCGCGCTGCACTTCATCGCTCACCCCGCGCAACTCCGCGCCGATCTCCTGCGACACGTCGCCACCCTCGACCGTCGGATAGCTGCCGGCAATCACCAGCCCCCCCGAATCGATTAACAGCGCGGTCATCTCACCCTCGCCAAGAGCATCGGCAAACAGCGGCTTCGGCTCGGCGCCCGGTTGCACCAGCGGATCGTGGTTCTCGAGCGGGACCTCGGAGGCATGATGGCGCACGACAGCCAGCGCGGCGGAGATGGACGGATCCTCTCCGCCCTGCTCCGCCACGGCGAGCAGTTCGTGCTCAGCCTCGGACCAGCGTCCCTGCTTGAACAGCACGAATCCCTTCCCCTTTCGAGCGCCGAGATGCCGGGGCGCAATACGCAGTACCGCGTCCCAGGATTCGAGGGCGCGGTCGAATTCGCCGCGATCGGCGTGGATGCGCGCGATGAGATCATGCGCGTCGCTATTACCGGCATGACGCTCCAGGCCGCGCAGCGACACACGCAGTGCCACGTCGAGCTGTCCCCTTCGACGCAACGCCTCCCCCAATCGGAGAAAGACGAGGCTCCCGGGCTCCCGAGCGAGCTCCAGGCTCAGTTGACTCACTTCATCAAACATTTTGGTGCTCCAGAAGCAGGTCGTGCAGGCGCGCGGCTGTCACGAGTGCCCCGCGCACCTTTGCTGCGTCGCGTCCCCGCGGCATCAGGCGGAGGTAGCGCTCCCAGGCGTCGACTGCCTCGGCCAGCTCTCCGCAGTGCGCAGCCGCGTATCCCAGCTCGCGGTGCACGTCTCCGTTCAGCGCATCGAGTCCGGCGGCGCGCTTGAGCTCACGCAACGCTTCATCGTGCCGGCCCAGCCGCGCCAGTCCAGCCGCAAGCACCAGCCTGGCATCGACGAGGGAAGGTTCGAGCGATACGGCCTCGCGCGCTGCCGACACCGCCCGATCGATGTCTCCTTCGCGCAGGGCGGTATGCGCGCGCTCGAGATGCGCGCGCGGCTCCCGCGCGCCGTTTCCCTCGATATCGGATTCGCGCACGTGGACCGCGACGACACCCGTCATCACCAGGCCGTACGTGATCTTGGCGACCTCGAACTCGCTCCGCGCCAGGTGCGTCGCTATCGCCCGCAGGTCGCGTGAGCCGTCGATCTCGGCCAGCACCTCCCACTCGTTGGGCAGAAGGTCGAGCAGCGCCGGCTGATCGCCGGTGACCGGGGCGAGTGCGGGAATCACGCCGGCGTGCGGCACCACCCGCTCGATCCGCGACCATTCGTCGATGCGGCGCGCTGCCTCCATGAGCAGCGACTCGGTCGAGATGCGGATGATCGCCTCGGCCGGCGCGTTGTCCACCGACCGCTCCTCGAACGAGAAGTACCCCTCGGCCCACGACAGCAGGCCAAAGACGATTTCCTCCACCTGGAACCGCACGTGCCGCTCCAGCTCACGCCGCGTGATCGCTCCAGTGTCGACGAGTATCTCGCCTAACGCCCTGGCGCCGACTTCGCGCTGCTGAATGCCCATTGCCCGCGCAATGTCACCGTTTGTCACCTTGCCGGCACGAATGAGCAGCTCGCCCAGCGGTCGCGGGTTGCTGCGCAGCGCGGCGAACGTCACCGCACCGCGATCGAAGAAGACCTGACCCTGGTTGTCGCGCAGCGCGGACGTGACCGCCAGCACTCCCGTCTTCCGGCTCAGGTCGAGCAGCTGGAACACGTCGTGGATGCCAAGTTCGCGCAGCGGTCCCTCAATGGGCATGGACCGCCTCCTCCACCAACTCGAATATCTGGCCGAGCTGCGCGGCCCTGCGCACGTCGCCGCGGGCACGATCGGCAAACTCGCTCGCCGGCGCTACCGCGATCACCTGCCTCCATCGTGATACAGCTCTTCGGAAATCCTTTCGCCGCGCGTGTACCAGCCCGTCGTGGTAGAGTGCCGCGGCGTTCCGCGGATCAAAGCGCAGCAGGCGCGCGAACGCCACCGCGGCATCGTCGACGCGCTGCATCTCCAGCAATTGCTCCCCGAGCTCCATCAACGCGTCGAGATTGTATGGATCCCGGCCGAGCAGTTCGATCAGTGGATCGAGCGCCGTGCGACCGCGCCCGAACCGACGGCGCATGCGTGAGAGCTCCAGCGCCGCATCCACGTACGTCGGGACCGCCTCGAGGGCACTCAACAGCTCCGATTCTGCGCCGTCCGCATCGCCCGAGCCAGCAAGCAACCGCGCCAGTTCGTACCTTGCGAGCGCGAAATCGGCGTCCAGCCGCACCGCATCGCGATACGCGCTCAACGCCCCCTCGGTGTCGCTCGCCTCACGCGCGAGATCACCGAGCTGCTTCAGCACATCGGCACGATCAGGCGCACTTGCGCGCGCGCGTTGCAGCAGCTCGAGCGCCAGTTCGTGCTC
>DATKDD010000022.1:0-2830 GCA_035512875.1 Gemmatimonadaceae bacterium
CTTCCGTTCGCTACCGTTACGTCGATCTTCGTGTCCTGCCCCTGCACCTTGCCGGTCTGCGATACGCTGCGAACTTCGCCTGTGGCGCTCATCGTGACTACCGTATTCTGCTGCAGCACCGGGCCGATCTGCGATTCCTCCACCAACCGGAATCCGTCGGCTGTCTTCTCCAATGTCGACTTCTGGTAGCCGAACGGATTCCCCTGCACGAGAATCGTGAAGCTGTCGGTGCGGGCGGCGAGCCGGGAGACATCCAGTGGAAGTGCGGTTCCGGCGGCGACAGTGAGCGCCGCAGGCTCGATAGGCTTGCCCTCGACGTCTACAATGCGCGTTGGCGCAATATCCTTGAGTGGCTCGTATATCTTGGTCGCATCGCCGACCACCACTATGAGTGCCGCGTCAGGCCGGATCACCTGCCTTGCCGCCTGCTGCAGTTGGCTGGCAGTGACGCCGGCGAGCCGCGTGCGGTACATGCGCAGGTAGTCGTCAGGCAGTCCGAGCAGCTTTGCGGTCGAGACCGCACCAGCCACCTGGTTGACCGTCTCGATCGTCAGCGGGAAGCTGCCGACCGCCGCGCTTCGCGCGTTCTCCAGCTCTTCCGCCGGTACCGTTTCGGCGCCAATGCGGGCGAGTTGTGACAGCAACTCCACCAGGGCGCTGTCGGTCACCTCGGTGCGCACCTCGGACGACGCCTGGAATGCGCCGAGTCCCTTCCGCCGCTGCAGCGAGGCATAGGCGCCGTACGTCCAGCTCTTCTGCTCGCGCAGGATCATGAACAGCCGTGCATCGGCTCCGCCGCCAAGGACGCGGGTTGCCATGTTCGCAGAATAGTAGATCGGGTCGGTCGGCAGGAACGTGGTGTTGCCGATGACGATGTTCGACTGCACCGAGCCCGGGCGGTGGACGATCACCAACTCCGTGCTCTCGCGTGCGGGCACCTCTGGCGCCGCCGCCACTTCGGCGGGTGCCCCGGTCCAGCCGGCGAGCGCCTTCTCCGCGTGCCGCCTGGCATTGGCAAGGGACATGTTTCCCGCCACCACCAACAGGGCATTACGCGGTTTGACGCGGGCCGCGTGATAGGCGAGGAGATCCTCGCGCGTTATCGCCTGTACCGTCTGCTCGGTCGGGCGCACACCGTATGGGTGGCTGCCATAAAGCCCATAGGCGAAGAACCGCGAGGCGAGGGCGCCCGGGCTGCTGCGCTCGAGCTGCAGCCCCGACAGCGTCCGCTTGCGCAGGAGATCAACTTCCTCGGCCGGGAAGGTGGGGCGTACCACCACGTCTCCGACGAGCTGGAACGCCAGCTCGGCGTTAGGGGTCAGCGCGTCCGCCCGTACGGTGAGGAAATCGGCGCCGGCTCCTGCCGAGATGCTCCCGCCAACCGACTCGATGGATTCGGCGATCTGGTCGGCGGTCCGATTCCCAGCCCCCTTCGTCAGGAGGCCGGCGACCATGTCGGCCAAGCCGGACTTGTCGGCCGGATCGTAATAGGAGCCTGCCGGAACGGATAGCGAGATGGACAGGACCGGAAGGTCGTTGCGCTCCACCACCACCAGCCGCACTCCATTGGCGAGTGTCGCTTCCTGGAATGGCGGGAACTGCGCCGGCTCGATCGCGGCCGGAGCTGGCGGCGCTTTGGGGAACTCCTGCGCCCCGGCGACGCCCGACGAAAGGGCGACCGCGATCGCGGCTAACGTCATGCGTTTCACTGAATCACCTCCGAGCTCACGAGGAGGGTGAGCGAGTTGTCAGGCGTTAGATAGGTTCGCGCGACCCGCTGGAGGTCGCCGATCGTCACCTTTTCGTAGCGCTCGAGCTCCGAGTTGATGGCGTCTGGCGATCCGAGGAACATCGTGGCGCGCTGGATGACTTCCGCCAGCTGGAGCGCCATCTGCCGCGACGTTATCGCGTTGGCTCGGAAGATGTTCTTCGCCTTGTTCAGCTCTTCCGCGGTCACGCCGGCGGACACCAGGCCGCCCACCTCCTGTGCGACGAGGCCATCGAGCGAGTCGAGCTTCACACCCTGATTGGCCACTGCAAGGGTCAGAAAAACGCCCGGGCCGCGACGCGGGCCGAACGGGTTCAGCAGGGTCACCGCTTGCGCCGCTGCCTTTGCATCGCGAACGAGCTCACGGTTCATCCGCGAGCTCTCGCCCTGGCCAAAGATCGTGGCCAGGAGCTCGAGTGCCGGATAGTCGGCGTGATCGTATGCCGGAATGCGATAAACCTTGATCGATGCCGGGAGCGTCGCTTGCGCGTCGTGAACGTGCCTGGTGCGGGCACCGCTGTTGAAGTTGGGCTCACATGCCACCGGCGGGGGCTCCGCGCCGCGCGGTATCCCGGCAAAGTACTGCTCGATCAGGCGCTTCGCATCGGCGGTCTTGAAATCTCCGGCTACCACCAGCGTCGCGTTGTTCGGCGCATAGTACATGTCGAAGAACGCCTGTACGTCCTTCGTTTCCGCCGCGTTCAGATCATCCATCGAGCCGATCACCGAATGCGAATACGGAAAGCAGGTCGCGGAGTCGTACAGCGCATACGTGTGCTCGAAGATCGCCGTGCCGTAGGGCTGGTTGTCCACGCGCAGGCGGCGCTCCTCCTTCACCGCTTCGCGCTGATTGGCGAAGTTCGAATCGGTAATGGCGAGCGAGCGCATCCGATCCGCTTCGAGCCATAGACCGAGATTCAACCGGTTGGAAGGCAGAGCCTGGAAGTAATTGGTGCGGTCCTCTGCGGTGGTGCCGTTCATGCTGCCACCGGCGCGCTGGACATACTGGAAATGCTCCGCCTTTTTCACGTTCTCCGAGCCCTGAAACATCATGTGCTCGAA
>DATKDD010000023.1:0-2875 GCA_035512875.1 Gemmatimonadaceae bacterium
CCGCCAAACGAGGGAAACGGCTCGCTCGGCAGCGGAATTCTCTCCTGCACGATGTAGGGCTCGGTAAGCGCGGCCTGCATGGCGGCGTTCCATTCCTCAGTGGTCGCTTCCCACCCCAGCACAATGCCCTTGCCGCCGTACTCGTCCGACGGCTTGAGCACCAGCCTGTCGCGATACTCCGCGATGTAGGGAAGCAGATCCACACGCGCGCCGCCCGCTTCGGTCGTGCGCTCCTCGATTAGCCGAGTCCAGGGAATGTGCGCGTCGATCGCCGCGCGCTCGGAAGGCGTGAACAGGCCGGCGTTCCGTTCATCGCTCAGCACGGCAAGGCTCGTCTTCTTGTGCAGAATCTTGCACGCGAACGGATTGACCATGCAGACAGCTCGATCGCGAACCGCCCGGATGACGGCAGCGCTCTCTCCCTCGCGCTCCACCAGCTCCGAGAGCAGCACGCGCTTGTAGATGAGCGTAATGGTGAAGTCGCCGGCGTGCAGCCGGCCATCGGTATACTCCACCTCGCGCGGATCGACGATGGCGCATGGAATGCCGTGCCGCCCGAAATAGTCGCCGAAGAGCACAAATTCGCTGTACGTCGGAACTTCCCGCCAATCCAGGATGGCGATGCTGGGCGTTTCGTTCGTCCCGCGCCACTGGGCGAAGGCATCGAGCAAGCAGTGCATTACGCTGTGCGCCACCGGCAACGGGCGCAGCTGATAGGTACGGAGGAACTCGCGCATGACGGGCAAACCGAGAAACACGTCGGTCAGCGCGTCGTTGTAGCCGCCTCCCGCCGGAGTTTCCGCGTTGTACTCGGTGAACTTCACGCCGGCGCCATCATCGACGAAGAAAGCGTCGAGCCGGGAGGTGGGTGTGGGACTGCTGAACCCGGGATCGATCGTTACCAGTCGCTCCTCCCAGTCGAGAAGGCCGAACTGCCCGCGAAAAACGGGATCGGCTATCGCCTTCCGGTGGGCGCGATCGAACGCATGCAGGAGAATCGCGGCGCGATGCTGGAGCCAGCGGTACTGCGCGGGATCGAGGAAGCGGGGCCGCAGGACGGTGCACAGCGGTCGGTCGCCGAAGAACAGCCCACGTGAGCGCTGCTGCGCGTCGAGCTGCGCGTACGTCTCGCTGGCCACCGAATCGGTCAGCAGGTCGTGATAGGTCGCAATGGCGTCGCGCACGCGGCTACTTGCGCGAGCCGGTAAACAGGCCATCCCATCGGAGCGCCGCCGCCTGACGCGGCGTCTCCTTTGCGCGCTGGATAGCCACGTCGGCGAGGTGCTCGATTGCCCAGTCGAAATATTCCGCCGTGAGGGAGTTCACGTCCATGTCCGGCGCCGGATTCATGAAATCGATGGCGTAGGGCACGCCGTCGCGCACCGCGAACTCCACGCTGTTCATGTCGTAGCCGAAGGCGCGGCAGATCGCCAGCGAATCGTGCACCACCCTTCGCCCCAGTTCGGGCGACATGTGGGCGTGCTCCACCAGATAGCGCCGTTCTCCAGGATCGTACTTCATCGGCATCACGTGCTCCTGGCCAAGCACGAGGCAGCGCACGTAATGCTCCCACTCGATGAACTCCTGGAGGACCATCGTCAGGAGCCCTGAGCTGTTGTAATGATGAATGACTTCATCCAGCGAGCGGCAGACGAACACGTCCCGCCATCCGCCCCCGTGCGCATCCTTCAGAACGCACGGGAGACCGGTGTAGTCCACGATTGATGGCCAGTCGAGCGGATACTTCAGGTTTCTCAGGCTCTCCTCGTGCTTTATCCCCGGTATGTACTCCCGGTTGGGCAGTACCACCGTTTTCGGATGCGCCACGCCCAGCCGGGTAGCCACGCTGGAACCGAGGAACTTGTCGTCCGCGCTCCACATGAAGGGATTGTTGATGACGGTCGCACCCTGCACCACCGCATTCTTGAGGTAGGTGCGGTAGTAGGGCACTTCGTGCGATATCCGATCGATGATGACGGCGTACGGACAGGGCTCATCCATGCGTGTCTCGCCAATGCGCACGTAGTCGGCCTCGACTCCGGCCTTGCGGCGTGCAATTACATCGATCAGCGCCGGCGGCATCGACCATTCGCGACCCACCATCAACCCGACCATTTTGGTCATTTCGTTCTCCGTCCGCCGTCGCGGTGCGCGTCAGGCATCAGTCATGCCCTCCGATGTACGTACGAACCATCTGCTGCCAGTACGGCCAGTCGTGCGCCCAGCCATCCCACAGCCGGAGCGCGTTGCCGATCCCCTTCTCCCAAAGGCGCCGCGACATCTCCACGCTGTTCGCCACCGACGGGTCGTCGCGGCCGGTGGCCAGAATGATGTCCATTCGCCGCATTGCCGCCAGACGCGAATCATCCGTTTCGTTCTGAATGAACTCGAACGGATTCGCGTAGTATACGTCGTCGTTCGTAAAGCCGTCGGTGAAGCGACGGACATCGTAAAGTCCGCTCATCCCGATGATGCGCCCCACCATCTCCGGATGCCGCAGCCCGAACGCCATGGCTTGATAGGCCCCGAAGCTGGCGCCGGTCACAATGAGCATGGGGTTGTGATTGCGGGACGACGTGAACGGCAGGAACTCGTTGGCGAGATACTGATCGTACTGCCCGTGCCGGTGCGCGCGAACCGGTGGCGGTGCGGCGCTGTTGTACCAGCTCTCCGCGTCCACGCTGTCGACACAGAAGAGCTGCACCCAGCCGCGCTCGAGATGATCCCGCACCGAATCGATCATCTTGAAATCTTCCCACTCGTAGAACCGCCCGTTGGAGCTGGGGAATACGAGCACTCGGGCTCCGGAGTGCCCAAAGATCAGATACTCCATCGAACGGCCGAGCGCCGGACTCGTCCACCCGCCGTACTCACG
>DATKDD010000024.1:0-2564 GCA_035512875.1 Gemmatimonadaceae bacterium
CGATAGATGGACTCGAAGTTGAGCAGCGGCTGGAGTGGGAACTGCAGCTCGCCGAGCTCGAGGGTCAGCGTGAGTGCGAGATCTGGTTCACGGGCAAAATGCGCCCGGTACCTCCCGATGTCGGCAGCAACCGCCGCTGGAGCACGTAGCGTAGCGAAGTCGCCTGCCAGATCCGGGATGGCGCGCTCGGCCACCACCTCGACAATGCCTAGCGTATCCATCTCCTCGAAGAACCGCGCAAAAATGGGATCGATCGCGTGGACGCGGTTCACCAGCGCCGCCTCGCCGGGAGCATCGAACTGGACGTCCACCACGTAGCGCTCTGCCGGCGCAATGACGACGTTGTCCACCCACTCCTCCCGCTCGTACCTGCCGAGGTCGGAGGCCACGACCTTCATGCGAACGCGCCCCTGCCAGGAGAGATTGAAAACGCGCGTGTTCGACACGTTGGTCAGGAACACGCGCACTACCTCACCGGCGCGGGCGGTCGTGCGATAGGCGGGCTCGCCATTCACCAGGAGCACGTTGCCGAACCGGCCCATCAGTGCGTGGGTGGGAGCTTCGCGACCCCAGCCAACGAGTCCGGAATCGGCCACGAGAAGGTCGTCCAGCATCAGCACTTCGTTCCGGTGCGCGGAGCCGTAATAGTCAGGTTCCGCCGAGCGGACGAGCATGTTGCCGTACAACCCGAGATCCTGCAGAACATCCTCGCGATGATGCGGGTGGTACCAGTAGATGCCTGCGTCGCGGAAGTACACCCGATACTCGAACGATCCGCCCGGCGGCACCAGCTCCTGCGTTACGTGGGGTACGCCATCGAAGCGGTTATCCAGTCTCACGCCATGCCAGTGCACCGCGCCCGGAAAGTCCGTGTGGTTGGTGAACGGAATTGTGATGGTGGAGCCTTCGTCGACCTGAATGAGCGGTCCGGGATACTGTCCATTGAAGCCGAGCATCGTCACGGTGCGTCCGAAGAGCACGCGTAGCACAGGAGCCGCCACCAGCGCCAGCGTGTCTCCATCTTTCAGCCTGACGAGCTCGCGGGGCCTGGCGAGCGGTGCGCCGGCCGGGTCGGGAAGATACATCGAGACGTCCGGGCGCAACCGCATCAGCCCCGGCGGCATCGAGATCTCGGGGTGCATTGGCGGCAATGTCCAGCCTGACGAATCGGCGGTGCCGTGGGCCGCATGCTCGCCGTGTCCGGCCGCGGCGTCGTCACCGGGGATCATCCCGGTGAGCAGAAACGCCATGTCGTCAGGCTGCATTCGAGTGCTGGCCGAGCCTCCTCGCAGTACCAGTAGTCCACCGCGGCGAGGTACGGCGGAATCCGTTTCAGCGGTAACGAGCAGCAGGAACTGATCGAATGCGACTCGGCCTCGCACCGTGCGGCCGTTGCCGACGGTTCCCAGCTTCACCTCGAGATTGAGGCCCGGGGTCACCGCCCACGCGACGTAGACCGTGTACGGTCCGAGCGTGCGCGGATCGGGGAGCGAGTCCAGCGTGAGCGCTACGTTCCAGCGCGGCGAGCCATCGCGGCTCACCGAAAGACCGAACGGCGACGGCACCGGGAGCAGCTCGGCGGTGCCGTTCGCGGTGAACGCGCGTGCGGGGAGCAGGTCTATGCAGTACAGGTCGCGGCTGGCCCCTCGCAGGGTTCGCTCGGTGGCGGACGGAGCGCACGCGCCTAACGGTTCCTCCTGCGCGCCAGCCGCCAGGACTGTCAACGGGAACGCGAAGGCGAGCAGCACCGCGCCAGGCGAGCAGCGCCCGAGCGTGGGATTCGCGGGGCGGCGAGCGGAGCGGGGACGAACACGCTCACTGACTATTTCTGGCATTCTCACGTCCAATGTACGGCCGTGCGCAGCAACGGGCGACCGTATCGCCTCGCACCTGACGTTCGCATGGAGCGGGCTGGGACGACACTGTACGCTGCGTTCACAAGGCGTCGCATCAGTCGACGTGCAATCTTGCCAACCACTCACTGCCGGGCTTATGGTATGGGCAGGTGCACCGCCATCCGTTACAGCACCGGAACACTGGACGATGCCACGCTCGCCGCAGGCGGCAGCTCAGTCGGCTCACCGACGCGGCCAAGAGCGAGTTTGTCAGCGCTTCAAGAGTCTGGCGACGATTCCGCTCGGCACTTTCCTGGGGTAAAGTGCCGAGTAGGGCCGAACGCTGTTCGAGATGACATTTTCCGATGACAGGAGATCAAGATGAAACTCAATCGTCTCGTCGTCGGAGTGGATTTCTCCGAAGCGTCAATCGCGGCTGCTGTGTGGGCGGTGCAGCAGTTCGGACGTGGAGCCGAGGTCGTGCTGGCACACGTGATATCGATCCCGAAGCCGCCACCGATCGCCAAGGGTGATCATCCGAGGCGGGAGCTGCTGCTCGACACGGTGCGCGAGGGCGCCGACAAGCGTCTCCGGGAGCTCAGCCTTTCTCTCGCGATCAAACGCACGTGGTTGGAGATTCGGGAGGGATCGCCGGCGGAGTCTCTCGCCAAACTCGCGGAGGAATTTTCCGCCGACATGGTCGTCACCGGAGCGCAAGGCGAGCGTCCT
>DATKDD010000025.1:0-5569 GCA_035512875.1 Gemmatimonadaceae bacterium
GCGGATCGACCTCGAACTTGGCAAGGTCCACAGCCGGCATGCGAAACTGGCGCGCCAGCATGCGAGTCAGATCGAGTTCGTTGAGAAAGCCGAGCTTGATGAGGTTGTAGCCGACCCGGGTGCCGTGCTGCTTCTGCTCGACGAGCGCCCTTTCCAGGTGCTCACGCGTAATGAGCCCCTCCTTGAGGAGGAGATCACCAATGCGTTCGCTTGTAGCGACGGGTGCGGCCATGCGCGTCGAGGGGTGACGATGCGGGCAGTGAGTGACGCGCCCGTCGCGGTGGCGTCTAATGAGACGCGTCAGGGCGCATGTGGACGCACCGGTGGCTGGTGCCTCGCGCGAATGGGCGCGCGGCTCCCCCGGTCTTCCACCCTGAAATGACGCGGTGTCTGGGAAAACGTCACGCGTCCCGCCAGCCGCCTGGCCATCCCCGGACCCACTCCTTTCACCCGCTGAAAACCCTCCATCGAGCCGAACGGTCCTAACGAATCCCGGTCGGCGACAATGCGCGCGGCGAGCACCGGACCGATCCAGGGAAGCGCGTCGATATCCGCACGGGGAGCGAGATCCAGATCTACCGGACCGCGGATCTGGGATCGGGAATCGGGAGCCGGCGCTCCATTTCCGGGATTCGGGCGCAACGGGGGATCGGCGTAGGGTGCCGCGAACCTTTTGTCTTGCATTCCGGGCCGCGCACCAGTGCCAGTTTGGCCGGACCTGCGACGGGTAGACGAGCCAGAGCCCCCCTTGGCAGCCTTGGCGGCCGTTCTTGCCGAATCGACCGAGGCAAGTTGCGTGGCGAGCGCCCAATGTTCCTGGCTTGTGGCGTGGACCTCGGTGGCCCTGGCGCGCACCAGCCGCACCGAAACGCCGAGCAGGAGCAGGGCGCTGAGAAACAGAAGTGCGTTGCGCTCCGATGCGGTCAACCGAGGGTCGAGGAAAGAGAGTACAGGCGCACCCGCCGCCGGGTGTCTACCCTACCTCCGCCGCAGCGCGGCAACACCATCGAAAGCCTGCACCCGGAGCGTTCCGCAACGCTTTCCACACTTTGCGCGCAGGTGCATCTTGCGGCTCACCTCCTTCATGACCCGAATGAGCCGTTTACTTCACCTGCCCGTCATCTTGCTCGCCCTCGCCATCGCTTGTTCCAACGGATCGGGACCTGAAGACGACAGCGACCTCTTCGGTGACTACCCCCTCCACGAGATCGGGCTGTCGCCGCTCCCCGTATTCGATAAGTCGGGGGGCCTTCGGCCACAGGACTCCCTTATGATCACCGGCGGAACACTCCGAATTCTCTCGCGCGGACGCGTGTCGGTGATCACGAACATCGAGTGGTGGAGCGACCTGGAGCCGGGCGGAATTGGCTATGTCGCTCCGGAGACCTTGACCGTGTCTTACACGCGGACGGGCGATCTGCTGATCGTGCCCTTTCCGAACGACATACGCGGTGCCCACACAGACACGATCCAGGTCATGAACGGCTTTCTGCGCGTAGCCCGCCTGCAGGCGCACAAGGAGGGGACGAGGGTCTGGCGCAACTTTATCTATTTGATGCCCTGACGGGGGTCGAGGGTCGAGGGTCGGGGGTTGAGAGTCCCCTCACCCCTCGACCTCAACCCTCGACTCTCGACCTTTATCTCACCCCGCGAATCAGCGCCATCGCCACATCACCCACGATCTGCATGCTCTCCTGCGACACCTTGTCGAAGGTGTCCTGCGGAGTGTGATGCGACGGATAATCGATGTCGATCACGTTTATCACCCTTAAGCCCGCGTCGAGTAGCGGAAGGTGATCGTCGGTAACCGACTGGCCACCAGTCGGGATGAAGACGTTGTAGTACCCAAGGTCAGCCGCGATTCGCCAAACGCGCGCGACGATCTCCGGCGCCCGACGCATCGAGTGTCCCTCCTGATAGATCTTCAAATCGGCGTCGCCGATCATGTCCCAGACCACGCCGAAAAGCGGGCGGTAGTCGGGTGACGGCAGGTGCTGCGCGAAGTACTTCGAGCCGATCAGCACGTCGGTATCGCTCGAGAAATCTCCGAAGTCCTCGCCGTCCACGAACAACAGGTCCACACCAACTGCCGGCGGTATCGTCTGCAAGGCGTCGGCGACGCCCATGAGCAATGCCACCCCCGATGCACCATCGTTGGCTCCCGGCACTGGCAGCGCCCGTTCAGCCTTGTTCGTCGCGGCGTCGGAGATCGGCCGCGTGTCCCAGTGGGCGAGATAGAGAATCCGTTGCGCCGCATCGGGCTTGAACCGCGCGAGCACGTTTCGCATCGGCAGCGAGTCGCCGTCCTTCGTCACGTGGGCCCATTCCTGAACATGGACCGTGTCTGCGCGCGCACGCATCTGCTCGACGATCCAGTCCCCGGTCCGGCGGTGCCCTTCGGAGCCCGGAATACGCGGCCCGAAGTCGAGCTGGGTCTGGATGTACTCCATCGACGTCGCCGCATCGAACTGGCGCGGCGCGCCATTGGCATCGCCTGTGCACGCCGCGGTGACGGATAGCGCAACGATCGCCAGGCGGCGCATCATCGCAGATCCCCAGCGAAGAACGTGAGGTGCAGCGTCGCCGTAATGACCATCTGCGTGAACCGCCGGTCGAAGAGGTTGTCGTAGCTGCTCGATCGCGACGCCGTCATGCTGAACGTCATGTTTTCGGCGACGTCGGTATCGGCATTCAGGTTTACGCCCCACCGCCCCAGGTCCTGCAACCGCTTCACCTCAGTCGCGGCCTCGAAAAAGTTCTGGCTGTTACTCCGTGCAAAGCCCAACGACGCCCGCACCAGCCTCCCTTGGTACTTCTCAGGCAGCTTGAACGCCTTGCCGACGTTGGCGGTGATCTCGGTGGTTTCGCCGAGCGTCACTCCGCCGCTGCGCAGCTCGGTACGCTCGGTTTTGGACCATCCGCCGGCGGTCGTCAGGCCGCTCCCCAATGCCCAGGTGATCGAGGGGCTGACTCGATAGAGGGTGCTCGACTGCTCCCCTCGAATGCCGACATCGTTGTCATTCGCGATACCCTCACCCTCGCCTTGCGTCGGTTGAAAGCTCTTCGACTCCGTTGTGCGGTATTCGGCAGCTGCACCGAGACTCTGGAAGATTACGCTCAGCCGTTGCGGACGCATGGACCAGCGCAGGCTCAGATCCGGAAAGGTCACCGTTTGGGCTTCGAGCACCGACTGCGCGTCGAGCCTGCGTGTGTACGCACTGGAGCGCGTGCGGTTGAAGCGCGACTGCAACGTGGTGCCGAACGGCAGATTGAGTCCCGTTCCGGCATTCAGCGACCGCGTGACGCCCGCGCTGGTCGCGAGTTGCCCGTTCTGCTCGCGGAAATCCTCCAGTCCGCCAAAAGCGAACTGGTAGCCGAGCCCCGGTGTGAACGGCACGCCGTCGAACGACGACCGCATGTCGCGGCGCCAATTGACGTCCACCGGCTGCAGGACCGCTGCAAGGCGCCGATAGATCGTGCGCTCGGCGGTGTGCAACATTATCGCCCGCCCAAGATCCACCGACGTTCCCATGCCGAACCCCTGACTATTCGTCAGGCGCCGCGGCAGGCGAAAGGGACCACTCGAGTCGCCGAGCTGCAGCAGACGGGGGGTGTTGGGATCGCGCAGCAGAGAATAGCTGGTGTTGAAGTCGAGCCGTGGCCTGATCCAGGTCGTTATTGTCGGCGAAAAATTGAATGTCATTCCCATCTGCCGCTCGCGCTCGAGGCCCAGGTCGAGGCCCAGCAGCTGATCGCGCTCCCCGCGCGCCACCTCGCCGACGTTAAGCTGCCCGCCGGCCGGGATGCTGTCACCGTAGTTACGCAAATCTCGAACGGAGCTGACGTTGAACGCCGCGGAAAGGGCGGGAAACGGCCGCATCTGGAGCAGGGCCACGTTGCGCATCACGCTCGTGAGGCCGTTGACCGGACGCCCCGAGTCGCCCGCGGAGGCGACCGGCAGGGTGAAGGCGCGCCGTGTATCCTGCGTCTTGGCGTAGGTCGACGACAGGCGCAGCTGCGTCGGATTCCACCTGAACTCCGTGTTGCGCAGGGAGCGAATGGCGTCGCTCTCCTCGAGAAACGCCGGCAGAATCCCGAGTACGCTCCTGAACCAACCAGGCAACCGGGCGGTGCGCGCGGTACTCGTCAGGTTCCAGTCCACCGAACCCGACATTCGCGATGACGAGCCCACCGCATACTCACTGGTCGACGACGCGTTACCGTAGCTCGCGCTCACGTTCAGATTGTTGACCAGCGGCGCGATCAGCGAGCCCTGCATCGGCGTCGCGCGCCGTGCCGAAAGCGAGTAGGTGGTGGACTGCGACTTGGGCACCCGCAGCCCTTCGATCCCCGCCGCCTGTACGTCGGACCGGGCGAGGAAGAACGGGTCGTTGCCTGACGACGAATAACTGACCGACATTGGGAGCAGCAGCCCCAGTTGCCGCGGCAGGAATTTGTCGAGACGGAATGAAGTGGACACTCCAATGTCGCTCGCCGTGTTGTACGACGGTTGCTCGGCGAGCTGGCGGAAGTTCCGGTCGTGCCTGCTCGCGGTGAGCTGAACCGTTCCAATGTCGGCAGCCTGAACGTTGAACGAGATCTGGCCGGCGTAGCCGGCATCGTCGACCACACCAGTCAGGCGAATGTCATCCACCCACACCTCGAGTGAATCGTTCGGGAAGATCGCGCCACCGGTGCCGAGCCCCGTGTCGCCTACCCGGAGCATGCCAACCGCCATCTCCTGCACGCCGGCCAGGTTGGGCGGGGTGATCCCCGGATTTCCGGTATACACGATGTAGCCGTCATCGCATGCTGCATAACGTCTGCTGCCTGACGCCGTCGGCTGCTCCGACGCCACGACCAGCGCGGAATCGATTCCAGTACAGTCGATTTCCTCTCCGCCTTGCAGGAAGTTGTTCTGCACCCGGGCCCGCAAGGCAAAGAACCGGTCGAAGTCGACGACGACCTCGGGTAGCCAGTTGTCGCGCGACGGGCCGGCGTTCACCGGCGTTCGATACAGATAGAAGTTGTCCTGGTCACGGCCGATCTTGATGTAGAAATTCATGTCCCCCGCCGGACCCCACCCCTTGTTGCGACCCCGCGCCCAGACGCGCAGCTCCTTGTAGCCCATGAAGCTCTTCTCGCCCTCGGGGAACCGGTAGAACGCCTCGGCTCGCGAGAATAGAGGTACGTCGCCGGCCACCAGCCGCATCGATTTCTCGTTGATCTGAATGGCTCCCTGCTCGAAGTCGCTCTGCTTGTTGTCAGCCTGATCCGTTACGCCCGGCGGCGACTCGTAGAAAAGACCCCCGGTGCGGCTGTCCCGGTCCTGGGTGCCGACCACGGTGGCGATCATGAAGCCGTTCCCCTCCGCGCGTGAGCCGCCCACACCGCCTATCGCGCGGTCGCCGCGCTTGATCCACGGCGAGCCAACCAGCTTGAGCCTCGCCACCGGCACCTGCGTCAGCTCCTCGCCGGCAAACGGCGAAGACACCATCGTCATGCGCAACGACTTGATGCGCCGCACCAACGGATCGTTAACCGTTTCGGTTGGCGCTCCGAACGGAAC
>DATKDD010000026.1:0-15511 GCA_035512875.1 Gemmatimonadaceae bacterium
TGTTCCCCTCCGGAAAGGAGACGATGCTCCCGGACCAGTCCGGCATCACCAGCTCCCGGTACCTCCAATCGCCTGACGAGTCTACGCCGTACCTGCCGGTTCGAGCGGCAAACCGGGGGCGAAGTGTGGTGTGCGCATCGGAGGAATGCCGGTGCTCGACCTCGAACAGCCCGCCGCACGGGCAGCTGGTCCTCGCGCCATCCACGGGCCAGGCGGCGCCGCAGTCATCGCACCGCAGTACCGTGGATGACGGCGGTGCATCGTCAGGCGTGCCGGGGAGAGACAACGTTCTGGTTGATTGGAGCGAGTCGTGAAGTCGGCAATGCTTGCAGGATGTTACACCGGGCAGCGCGCGTCACCCACCCCGCCCGTTGCCGGCGACACACTCCTCTGATGAGTTTCGGACGCCGGAATGGCCAACTTGAGGAATGCCGGGTTGCGCTCGGCCTCTGCCTCCGGCTACCAGCGGAACAGGTAGCTCCCCTTCACGAAGAATCCGTCCCAACCCGTACCAGCCGGATTGCCCGCCATCGAGGCCGTCACTTCGGGCGTAACGTCCAGAACGAGTCCCCGCCGCAGGTCGGTGAGACCAGTCAGCGACCCGGATTGTCGAAAGAAGCTCGATGCCGCCCGGCGGGCTGGCGCCCACGTGTCCTCGTATCCCCGAATGATGGCGCTTGCGCTCCATGTCGTAATACGTTTTCGTCGCTGCGCCCTTCCCCCTTCGCCTCATTTCCCGTGCTCAGAGCCGCTCCTCTCCTTGGGACTGCTGCCGCCGTATTGGTCGCACTGGCGGGAACGGCGATCGCGCTCGAACTCGCCGGTTTCGATGCGACGCTCGCTATGCGGGCGCTCTGGAGCGGATCGTTCGGCTCCTGGTTCGCGCTCGGGTCGGCGACGCTCGTTCGCGCCGTTCCTCTAGTCCTGGCGGGACTGGCGGTTGCACTCGCTTTCAGGGCTGGCATCTGGAACATCGGGGCCGAGGGCCAGTTGCTCGTGGGCGCCGCGGCGGCAACCACGGTGGCGCTCACTCTCGGCGAGATGCCGATGCTGGTGGCCCTCCCGGCCGCAATGCTTTCCGGAATGCTCGCGGGCGCGCTGTGGGCCGGGATTGCGGCGGAGCTCCGCCACCGGTTTGGCGTGCTCGAGGTCATCAGCACCATCATGCTGAACTTCGTCGCGCTGCATCTGGTGTCGTATCTTGTTCGGGGCCCGTTGCAGGAGCCGCTGGGGATCTATCCACAGTCATCGCCGATTCCCGTGGGGAGCCGTCTTCCGCTGCTGCTGCCACCGAGCCGGTTGCATGCAGGGTTGCTGCTCGCGCTGCTCGCCGCTCCCGCACTCTGGTGGCTGCTGCGCCACACGGCGGCGGGGTTGCGCATGCGCGCAGTGGGCGCCAACGCGGCTGCTGCGCGCGTGACGGGAGGCATCGCCGTCGAACGCGTGGTGTTCCGGAGCTTTCTCCTGAGCGGCGCGCTGGCGGGGTTGGCGGGTGCGGCCGAAGCGAGCGGAGTGACGTACGCACTGTACGACAACTTTTCGCCGGGGTACGGCTACTCGGCCATCGCCGTGGCCCTCCTTGCCCGACTGGATCCGTTGGGGGTGGTCGTGAGCGGCGTTTTCTTCGCCGGACTCGAGTCGGGCGCGCTCGCCATGCAGCGCGATGCCGGTGTGCCATCGGTGGTTGTCTACATCATCGAAGCGGTGTTGATCCTGTTGGTGCTCGCCGTACCCGCAACGCGACGCGCAATCGAGCGTCGTCTACCCACGGCGCGCGTACTCCCGCCTGACGAGGCCGCCGCGTGAGCGACATCCTCGCCGGATTCCTGGAAGCGACGGTGCGCACCGCGACCCCGCTGGCGCTGGCGGCGCTCGGCGAGACGCTCTCGCAGCGAAGTGGAGTGGTGAACGTGGGGCTCGAGGGGATCGTGCTCGCCGGCGCCTTTGGTGCGCTCGTCGGCGGGTATCCGGGTCCAATGCTTGGAGGCGAGGGCAGCCTGCTTGCCGGCTATCTGGTGGCCATAACGAGCGGCATGGTGCTGGCGGCCGTATTCGCGCTGGTGACGGTCAGCCTCCGCGCCAACCAGATCATCACCGGAACGGCGCTCACTCTGCTTGCCGCCGGACTCACCGGTACCCTCTATCGCGCGGGCTACGGCACCGCCGGAGCGGCCCTCGCGGTTCCGATGGCCGACCCGGTGGTGGTTCCCCTGTTGTCAGGCATTCCGATCGTGGGCCAGGCATTCTTCGCCCAGCCGCCGACTACGCTGCTCATCTACGCGCTCCTGCCACTATCGTGGTTGCTCCTTTTTCGCACGCACGCTGGGCTTGCCATCCGTGCGGTCGGCGAAAATCCGGAAGCGGCGATCGCCGCGGGCATCGATCCGGGGCGGGTGCGATGGGCGGTGCTGCTGGCCGCGGGCGCGCTCGGCGGTTTGGGGGGAGCGACACTCGTGCTGGAACAGGCCGGCACCTTCTCCGAGGGAATCTCCGCCGGACGAGGGTTCATCGCCATCGCCATCGTCGTGCTCGCCAGGTGGAATCCGTTCGGCGTCGGAGTCGCGGCGCTCCTGTTCGGCGCCGCGAGCGCGCTGCAGTTTCTCATTCAGTCGCTCGGGTTGCGCGTGCCATACCAGCTGCCACTGGCACTCCCGTACGTGCTGACGCTGGTGCTGCTGGCGGTGTGGGGCAGCCGCGCACGCGCACCCGCGGCGTTAGGTCAGGAGTAGATGCTCGTAACGCTGTTCCTGATCGTGGGCGCGATCATCGCCGTTGGCGTATATGCGGTTGTCATGGCGCCGCGGCGCTTTCACCTCATCGAACTGGATGTCCCGATCGCCGGTCTCGATGCCGCCTTCGACGGCTACACGATCGGCGTGCTGAGCGATCTGCACCAGGCACCCCTGCCCGGGCTCGCTCACACCCGTCGCGCCCTGGACGCCGTGCAGCGGCACGATCCCGATCTGATCGCGCTCCTCGGCGATTACGCCGTATCGTTCAAGCCGTCGCGCAGGCTATCAGGGCGATTGTATAGAAATGGAATGCGGACGCTCACGCCTGCGCTTCGAGAATTGAGGGCACCCGATGGGGTCGTCGCGCTGCTGGGCAACCACGATTACTATCACGATGGCAAGAATGTAGCGCGCTGGCTGCAGTCGCTCGGGATTACGGTGCTGCGCAACGAGCGCGTCGAGATCCGCCGAGGTGCGGCATGCCTCACGATCGTCGGCGTGGATGACGCCCTCGAGGGCATAGTGGACGCCGGTGCCGCGTTCGAGGGCGCCGAGCAGTGCGAAACGGCGATTCTGCTGGCGCACAACCCCGATTCGGTGCTGCACCTTGCCGGCGCGCGGCGTCCATCGCTGGTGCTGGCGGGCCATACGCACGGCGGGCAGGTAAGGTTGCCTTTCTACGGGCCACCGCTTCAGTTCGCCGCCATCTGCACGCGGCGTGCGGCACAGGGATGGATCCCGAATCCCGTTGCCCCGCTCTTCGTGAGCGCCGGAGTGGGCTCGCAAATCCCCCTGCGCGCCGGAGTGTTACCGGACGCGGTAATCGTCAGGCTTCGGGCCGGCGAACCGCGGGCGTAAGGCGCGTCAGCAGGTGGTCGTCACGCTCGTCCAGCGCGTTTGCCAGCGTCCCGGCGCGACGAGCTCGAGCAGGGTGTAAGCCGTGGTCTCGTCACCGACGCGCGCCAGCACTAGCGCGGGATGCGGCGGGCTACCCATCCGCACGGCCCCAAGCAGCTCGATCGCGTCGAACGCTTCCTCGGATCCGGACCGGCGGTCGTGGTACACGACACGGAACGGGACATTCACCGAATCCCGGTGCGCCACCAGAAACGTGTGCTCCTCCTGCGGATTCGCCTCCAGCGGCAGTCGCCTTACGAGGTCGGCGATCACGACGGCGGAACCGTCATCGGCGCGGAACCGGTATGCCGCGCGCACCAGGAACGGCACACCGTGAAAGCGCGATCCGTGCGCATCCGGGAGGTTCGAAGCCTCGCGAGCGAGTGCCGCCGCGAGCACCGAGGAATCCTGTGCCGGCATCCCTTCAATCGAATCCAGGGGAACCGGCGTCACACGACCCGCTGCAAAGCCCACGGTCCAGCGCAATGGAGCGCCGCGCAGCGTTGCGCGCGGCCAATCCATGCACCCGGCTGTCCACGCATGCGCCGGCATTCGCATCACGGTATCGGCTGTGACCAGCCCGCTGCGATCAAACAGATCGAGTGCCAGACCTTCCACCCGTGAGGAAGCAAACAGAACAGTGTCCGTCAGCGTGGTGTCGGTCAGCTCGGGGAAAACCATCAGCGCCTCGCCAGGCGCGCTCCCCGGTATCGCCAGCACCGATCCCGCACTTCGATCCCACGCCGAAGTCGCGATGGTGGGAATGGCGGCGGTATCGGGTGGAAGCGTGGGGGTTACGAAAGCAGTATCGACGGGCGGCGCTTCGCCTGCGGACTCGCAGGCGAGGAGCCACGCGAGCATGACGACACCGGGCGAAACCAGCCGGGGAAAGGCGTGCATGCCCGGAATCTCCGGTGCGCATGTGCGCACGTCAACGGCGCGCCCTCCCTGACCCGTCGCGTGACGAGCCCGCTTCCTCTATCATTCCGCTTTCGCGGCTCTCGCGGCTCCAACAATCCGATCCCACAGCCGAATGGATCCCCGTAGTCCTGAAGCGCCGGTGCAGCGCCCCGGCATGCTGGAGCGGTTGGGACTGCACCGTCGCGAGCTGCGAGCGTGGGCGATGTATGATTTTGCCGCGTCGGGGGTGCAGACCACCATTCAAGTGGCCGTCTTCCCGCTCTATTTCATGCGCGTGGCCGGAGCAGACTTCGCCGAGCCGCAGGCCAATCAGTACCTGGCGTACGCGAACAGCCTATCAATCGCGATCGTAGCGCTGATCTCACCGATTCTCGGCGCCATTGCAGACTACTCCGCGGTGAAGAAGCGCATGCTCGGCACTTTCCTCGGCGTGGGAGTCACAGCGGCCGCGCTGATGTTCTTCATCGAGCGCGGCGACATAATGCTCGCCGCCGCACTGTTCGTCGCGACGAACGTGGCGGTGGCCGGAAGCTTCGTTTTCTACGAGTCGCTGCTGCCGCACATCGCGTCGGAGGAGGAAGTGGACCGTGTCTCCACGGCGGGGTTCGCGCTCGGGTACTTCGGCGGCGGGATTCTGCTGGCGCTCAATCTGGCGTGGATCCTCAACCCCGGGCTGTTCGGCCTGCCGAGCGAGTCCACCCTTCCGACCCGCCTTGCGCTGGCGTCGGTGGCGGTCTGGTGGCTTGCGTTCTCGATTCCATTGTTCAGGCATGTTCGCGAACCGGCGCGGATGCTGGAGCTCGACGAGCAGCGCGGCGAGAATCCCGTGCGCGCGGCGTTCCAGCGACTTCGGGAAACGTTCCGGGAGCTCCGCGGCTACAAGCACGCATTCCTGATGCTGCTGGCCTTCCTCATCTATAACGACGGCATTACGACGATTCAGAAAATGGCGGCGCCGTACGGTGCGGAACTGGGCATCTCCGAGTCCGCGCTCATCGGCTCCATTCTGATCGTGCAATTCGTCGGTATCCCGTTCTCGTTCCTCTTCGGCGGACTGGCCGGCCGCATCGGTACCAAGACCGCGATATTCGCCGGGCTCGCCGTGTATGCCGTGATCAGCATCTTCGGCTTCTTCATGCAGACCGCGACGCATTTCTTCATTCTTGCAATGCTGGTCGGCACCGTGCAGGGTGGCACGCAGGGGTTGAGCCGCTCGCTGTTCTCCACGATGATCCCCCGTCACAAGTCGGGCGAGTTCTTCGGGTTCTTCAGCGTGTTCTCCAAGTTCGCCGGCATTTTCGGTCCGTTGCTCTTCGCCGGCATGATCGGTCTCACCGGCTCGGGCCGGTACGGTATTCTCAGCATCATCGCGTTCTTTTTCATTGGCGGTGCCGTTCTGCTGCTGGTCGATCCTGTCGAAGGCGAGCGTGCCGCGAGAGCGGCCGATGCCGATACGCGCGTCGCGACGAGCGCCGGCGCCGCCTGACGACTCGTGCTGTACGCTCTCGTTCGCCTGGTAGCCGGTACCGCATTGGACTGGTTCTATCGCGATCTGGCGGTGGAGGGCGCCGAGCAGATACCGAGGAGCGGCCCGTTGCTGATCGCCGTCAATCATCCCAATCAGTTGATCGATGCGCTGGTGGTGCTGCGGGTCGCGCCGCGCCGGGTGCGTCCTACCGGAAAGGCAACGTTGTTCGACAACCCGGTATTGGGCGCGTTGCTCGAGTGGTACGGTGTGGTGCCGTTGCGCCGCGTGCGCGATGAGAAGTCGCGGGAGCCGGGGGCGCCCGCCAATCCGCGCCGCAATCGTGAGGCATTCCGCGAATTGGTTGATACGCTGGCCGACGGTGGCGCGGTCCTGATATTTCCCGAGGGCACCAGTCATCACGAACCGGAGCTGGCGCCGCTGCGGACCGGTCTCGCGCGAGTGGCGCTTCAGGCGCGGATCGAGCGGCAATTGCGCGGCCTCCGTATTCAGCCGATCGGATTGATATTCGAGCGAAAGTGGGCGCCGCGCACGCGCATACTGGCTCGCGTCGGCGCGCCGCTCGATCTCGACGAGTGGTGCGCGGCGAACGAAACGGCCCACGAGGGTGAGCCTGCCGTCGAGCTTCTGACCGCGGAGATAGATTCGCGGCTTCGCGAGCTCACCCTCAATTTCGCCACCGTTCAGGAAGCGGAGCGGGTACTCGGCCTGGCGCGAGTCCTCACCGGCGTCTTCGATGCAAAAGTCAGGTCGTTAGGCGAGGGCGGTCCCCCGCTCGTCGATGAGGCGCGCATCGCACGACGCATCGCGCGGATCGGCGCCAGAGTGCAGGCAGTCGCACCCGAGCGTGTGGCCGACTTTCTCGGGCGGCTCGAGGCGTTCCGGATCACGCTCGACGTTCGCGGCATCCCGGTCACCGAGGTGGGCATCCGTCCTGATGTCGCGTCCGGCGCGTGGTTCGGCGTTCGCGAAACGCTGTTGATAGCTGCCACCGGTCCGCTCGCCTGGTGGGGGCGGGTGAATCATTGGTTGCCCTTGACGCTGGCTCAGATGCTGGCGCGCCGTACGAGTCGAACGCCCGAAGATCCGGCGATGCACACCATTCTCGCCGGACTGGTTCTCGTGCTGCTGGCGTACGCCGCCCAGACCACCCTCGTCGCCGTCCTGGCCGGCCCACTGTGGGCCACCGCCTATCTGCTGTCGCTCCCCCTGGCGGCCACGGTGGATCTTCGGTTTCGGGACCGCCTCGACCGTGCATGGGACCGGGCCCGCGCCTACCTCTTGTTCAGGCGCGAACCGCGGCTGCACGATCAACTCCGCGCCGAGCTGCGTTGGTTGCGCGATGAAGCGCTGGCACTGGAGCGGGAGGGCGCTGCCGCCGGACCCGGCGGCGGGACCGCCTGAAGGCATGAACGCGGCGCGGCAGTGCGGCGCGCCAGCGTTATGCCGGTCCGGATGGCTCGATCAACGGTCAGGCTCGCGTGGCGGCAGAAAGCGCCCGACGAGATCCCAGTGCCAGGCCGGCCGGCGAACGCCCGTGCGTGGATCCTTGAGCGGTTTGTACTGCAGTCGCTCGGCCGGGAGACCAACCAGGCGCCCATACTCCAGCAACCGCTCGCGATTCGTGGAGACTAGATGCGCCATCGGCACGCCCCTGAAGAGATGGCGGTGAAGCCAGAGGCCCCCGTTCATGGCGAAGATCATCCCGTCGCGCCGGCGTACGAACTCCCTGTAGGGCCGTGGCGGCGAGGAACGCTGGGTCACGCTCCAAACCCCGGAAACGACACCGGCCCGCGTGCGCGCCTTGTCAGGCGCCCGCGGGCCGCTGGTCGCACGACGGTTCCCTCTACTGGCAGGCGATCTGGCCTTCCGCCGTCGTCGCGGCGATTGGCGCGGCCACCGCACCGTAGTACACGCCGCATGTCGTTGGGCTGGCCACTGCGTGCGTCGCGGTTGCCGACCATCCGAAGCCGGTGCCAGCAACGAATGTCAGCGCCACGTTCTGGGACGCGTTGAAGTTGAGCGAGGCCGGATCGGTGGTGTACGTCTGGTTCTCGTAGAAGTACGACTCCTGCGCGACCGTGAGGTTGCGCAGATCGCTCTTGAGGGCAGCAGTGTTCGCCTTGCCTTTCGTATTTTGCCACTTCGGCATGGCGATCGATGCGAGAATTCCGATGATCACCACGACGATCAATAACTCGATCAGCGTGAATCCTCTGCGGGCATATGGTGACATGGCAATACGGAGCCTCGTTGTACCGATGGAGACCAAAAGACGTGGCCTCTTCAAGGGCAAGGGAGGTGCCGAATGCTGCGCGCGCGTGCAACCCGTTGAAGACATTACGGTTGACCCGCGGCCCCGCCCAACATCGTCCACCGTTTGCCAATCCTTTTTGCGAGATACCTGGCAGGTTGCAATACCAAACGCGCGCTTTTGTGACATTGGGCGGCGTAACGGTTGCGCTCACGCGGCGACCGCGTGCCATCATCTCGGCTGGGAGACTCGGCGGATCATTTTTTTGCACCCTGCCACGAATCAACACACACGCTTCGAGCACGCGCGGCGCGAGGCTCGTTGGCCGCATGTCAGCCGCCCCCCGCGCTCGGCGTCGCGATGCCTCGCACCACGGGGCTGCCAAGGCGCAGCAATCCGGGCAGATCGTCGCTGCGCACCAGGCGCACGGTGAACTGCGCGGCGCGTATCTCATCGACCGTTCGACGCGTTAGGTGACAATTGCCGGCCAGCGGCCGCCACAGCGGCTCCATCCGGCGTTGCCACCGGAGCCGCCGCGAGCCCTCCTCGGCGCCGACGTGCTCCAGGAACGCCAGGGTTCCACCACGCCGCAGAATCCTCCGCGCCTCGCCCAGCGCCCCGGGCACATCCGCGATCGTGCACAGCACGAGCGTCATCACTACGCCATCGAACGACGCGTCGGCAAACGGCAGCGGCGAGGCCGGCGCGTCGCTGATCGTCACTGGAACAGGCGCCACCGCCGCCTGGCGAGCCAGGCGAGCGCGCATGTGCCGGTCTGGCTCGGCGAGCACCAGCTCCGTCACCGTTCGTGGATAGTAAGGCAGATTAAGCCCGGTGCCCGCCCCGATCTCCAGAACACGTCCGTGAAGCGGCGCAAGAACCTCGGCCCGCCACCGGGCCAGCCCCCGTCGCTCGGCGACGCCCAGCACGGAATCGTACAGTGCGGCCATCAGACGCGGCATGGCCGTCTCGCCGGATGAAGAAACGAAGCGGTCACCCGCCTTTCGTGTCGAGCCAGTTCTCGCCCACGCCCACATCCACCACGAGCGGAACGTCGAGCATGGCGGCATGAGTCATCTCCCTCACCACCAGCTCGCGTACCGCCGGTATCTCGTCGGGCGGAACGTCGAAAACGAGCTCGTCATGCACCTGGAGCAGCATTCGGGCGTCCAGCCCCTGCTGGCGCATAGCCGCGTGAATCCGGATCATCGCGATCTTGATCAGATCCGCCGCCGAACCCTGGATCGGTGAATTCGTCGCTGTTCGCTCACCGAAGGCGCGCACGTTGAAGTTGCGATCCCGCAATTCGGGGATGTATCGGCGGCGGCCGAAGATCGTTTGAACGTATCCGTTGGACTTGGCGAACTCGACCATGCTGTCGAGGTAGCGCCTGACGCCGCTGAATCGCTCGAAATACTGCGCTATGAACGCGCGCGCTTCCACCTGCTCGATCTTGAGCTGCCGCGACAGGGAGAACGCACCCTGTCCGTATATCGTGGCGAAGTTGATCGTCTTCGCGCGTGCTCGCATCTCCGGGCTCACCAGGTCGAGTGGCACGTCGAAGATCACCGACGCGGTCTGACGGTGAATGTCACCGCCGGCTCGAAATGCCGACACGAACGCTTCATCGCCTGACAGATGCGCCAACAGCCGCAGCTCGATTTGCGAGTAGTCCGCCGCCAGCAGCCGCCATCCCGCGCGCGGAATGAAGCCGCGGCGAATGTCCCGCCCCAACTCCCGACGAATGGGAATGTTCTGCAGGTTCGGATCGCTCGACGACAGCCGTCCGGTGCTGGCAACAGTCTGGTTGAACGATGTGTGCAGCCGTCCGGTTTCCGGATTGACGAGCGCCGGCAGGGCATCGAGGTATGTGTTCTCCAGCTTCGCGAGCTCGCGATACTCCATCAGCAGTGTCGGCAGAACGTGCCCTTCATCGGCCAGCTCCTGTAGAACCGAGGCGTCGGTTGAAGGTCCGGTAGCGGTTCGCTTGCGCGACGGCAGTCCGAGCTTTTCGAACAGGATCAGTCGCAGCTGCGGATTGCTCGCAATGTTGAACTCTTCTCCCGCCTCTTCCCAGATCATCCGTTCGACCCGCTGTCGTTCGCTTGCGAACCGCTCCTTGAGGGAAGCGAACCACTCGAGATCGATCGTTATGCCCGCCGCCTCCATGTCGGCGAGCACCTGAACGAGCGGCATCTCGATATCACGAAACAGCGGGACCGCCCCAGTCTGTTCCAGCTGCGGTTCAAACTGCTCCCACAGGCGCAGCGTCATGTCCGCGTCCTCGCAGGAATAGTCGCGCGCGCATTCCACCGGGCACTCGTCGAAGGGGACCGCCGACCTGCCCTTGCCGCACAACTCTTCATACGAGGTCATCGTGTAATCGAGCAGCTCCAGCGCCAGAAGATCGAGACCGTGCGAGCGCCGGCCCGGATCGAGCACGTAACTCGCCAGCATCGTGTCGGCGTCGAGCCCGCGCATCGTGATGCCGGCGCGGCGGAACGCGAGCAGATCATTCTTGGCGTTCTGCGCAACCTTGCGCACGCTCTCGTCCTCGAGGAGCGTTCGCAGCGGCGCCATTTCGGGAGAAGCGAGCGGCGGCAGGTTGCGTGGCGCGCGCGCACCGTGCTCGGCGATGCTCCGCGCGGCGATGCCCGTCGCCGCCTGTGCGACTGATCCCGACTTGCGCGCTCGTCCGCCCCGTTTCGCGGTAACGGTGCCGAACGCGCGGTCCTCCGGGGCGTCGGTCGGTGCCCGGTCGCCCGACACGTCGGCGAGCAGCTCGACTTGCTCGCCCTCCTCGTAATGTTGACGGTGCGCAAGCGGAAAGTAGTACGCCTCGCCAGGCGCCACTGCGATGGAGATTGCAACCAGCCGCGACCGTAACGGATCGACGGGAAGTAAAGGGCCGATTTCGATGATGGTCTCGGTGTCCACCGCGATGTACGGCGCCTGGCGCAGTTTCGCGACGGTGCTCCGAACGGCGTCAGGCGTATCGACCGTAATGTAGCTCCGCTTGCCGGCCGCCTCACCGCGCGCCGCCGGCACCACGTCCTTTGCAAGAGTGTGGAACTCGAGCTCGAGCAGCAGTTCCCTCAGCCGCGCTTCGTCAGGTGCGCGGACTCGCAGCCGGTCGAGCTCGAGGGCCACCGGCAGGTCGCACCGTATGGTGACGAGTTGCTTGGACAGGCGCGCCAGGTCGCCCGATGCGATCAGCGCCTCACGCGGCCGCTTCTTGGCGATTTCCGCGGCGTGCGCGAGAATTTCCTCGATCGGCCCATACTGCTCGACCAGCTCGCGCGCCGTCTTGTCGCCAATGCCCTTGACGCCCGGAATGTTGTCGGAGCTGTCGCCGACCAGCGCGAGATAGTCGACGACGCGCTCCGGCGGCACGCCCAGCCGTTCGCCGGCATTCTCCGTCGAGACCCACTGCTCATCGACGCCGGCCGGTCCCCCACGACCCGGGTTGAGCAGCCACACGCCGTCGCGCACCAGCTGCTGAAAGTCCTTGTCGCCACTGACGACCACCACGTTCACGCCCTGCCCGATTCCGTGCGCGGCAAGCGTGCCGATCACATCATCGGCTTCATAACCCGCCAGTGTGAGCACCGGGATGTGATAGCATTCGAGCAGCTGTTCGATGCGCTCAATGCCCGTATCGAAATCCTGCTGGAGCTCCTCGGTGAGTTTTTCGCGCGTTGCCTTGTAGTCCGGATACTTCTCGTGCCGGAACGAAAGTCCGCTGTCGTGCACCCAGCCGATGTACTCGGGCCTGTGCGTGGTGATCAGCCGCTGGAGGAAGTTCGCTATCCCCCACGCAGCCGAGGTGTTTTCCCCTCGGGTCGTGCGCAGCGGGCGGGCGATCATGGCGAAGAAGGCCCGGTAGATCAGCGCATAACCATCGATGAGAAAGAGGCGCGGCGCGGCAGGCGGAGCGATGAAGGTCATGCGCCCAAAATTAGCGACCCGCCATACCGTCGCGGCTCGAGGTATCTGCCTCCGGATCCCGCATCGCGCGTCGCGCATCGCGCATCGCGCGCCTCTACAAACGCCAACCGCCTGCCCTGAGGCAGGCGGGAGGCAGTACGACTCGGAGAATCCGAGGCCGAATCAGAGTCTCGTCACGTTCGTAGCGTGCAGTCCCTTGTCTCCAGTCTTGATCTCGAACTGGACTTCCTGCCCCTCGGCGAGGGTCTTGAACCCGTCCATCTCGATGGATGAGAAGTGCACGAACACATCTTCGCCGCTGTCCTGTTCAATGAAGCCGTATCCCTTGGCGTCGTTGAACCATTTCACTCTACCGCTGGCCATTCGAACTGCCTCCTCCTGCGATAAGCGGATCCCGCCCGTGGACAGGAGCTGCGCCGGCCTCGAGCGGAACGCGCCCGGCTGGCGCGCGGCGCCTAAATAGGGGCCTTCGGAAAATTTGTCAAGAGTTTGTGATCTACCACACACTAAACATCCGAAGTGCGATCAGCGTAGCGCCGACGGCGACGGTTATGCGAATGTTGTCGTCCAGCGTCGAGCGAGGCCATTCGCCGATCGCCGCCGCCGTCCCAGCCAGCAAGGCGACGATTGCCGGCAGCCCCGCCACGAGCCAGGCCCCCAGCGCCGTTGTCGCAAGGCACGCGAGCAACCCTTCGAGCGACTTGCCGGATGGGTGCATGCGCATCCGACCCATGCTACGCCCGACCAGCGCGGCCGCCGGATCACCCACGGCCGCCGCCCACATCGTGGCAATCGCGGCGGGGCGTGGAAGCACGGCAATGGCGACGAGTAGCGCGAGGATCAGCCAGGTAGCCCCGGTCACGCCCGCATGCTCGTGCGGTCGAAAGAGACCACCGACCGTGCGGTCGAGCATGCGCTGCACCGCCGGCAATCGTCTGCGCGCTACTTCCACGCTCACCGCAATGACGACCGCCGCCGCAAGGACCCACGTTAGGGCCTCGCGTGAAACCTCAGCCGCGTATGCGATCGGTACGGACGCCGCGAGCAGGTGAATTGCCTTGCGGGCCAGCTCGTGGTTCGGCGCCAGCACCGGCGCGGTCACGCCGGGCGCAACGCCGGATAAAGTGCGCGATAGAGCTCTCGATTGCGCAGCACGATGCGCACGTAATCCCGCGTCTCCACGAACGGAATGCGTTCGATGAACACTTCGACGTCTTCGGTGCCCAGCTTGCGGTCCCACCGCTGCACGCGCGACTGGCCGGCGTTATACGCGGCGAGCGAACGCGGTTCGTCACGGTACCGCCGCAGCGAGCCTGCCAGGTGCCTGGCGCCGAGTATGACGCTCGCTTCGGGCTCGTACAGCAGCGCGGAATCCCAGTGGGGAAAATCGAGCGAACGAGCCACGGCGAGTCCTACCGAGGGCATCACCTGCGCGTACCCGCGCGCGCCGGCGCCTGACGTCGCCCGCGGATTGTACCACGATTCCTGGCGAATCAGCGCCGCGAACAGAGCCGGATCCAGGTCGTTGCGCCGGCTCTCGGAGAGGATCACCGTCAGCAGTGGTGCCGGATACAGCGCGCGGTAAGTCTCCACTCGCGCGGCGCCGGTGGCTCGCGGCACCGCTGCAGCCGCGAGCGGGATGGCGCGAAACGCACGTCCGGCTGCCACGAGCTGCCGCGCCGCCTCGCCAACCGTCAGGGAATCGGTGCCACGGGCCAGCCGCTCGAAATGCGCGAACTCGAGTCGCGCTTCGTGGTCGAGATCGAGCTCTTCCAGTCGCAACGCGCGTGTGAGCACGGCATGCCGGGGCGGTTCGGCCGCTGGAGCCGCAGCGTCCGCGAAAGGCGACCAGTCTTGATCGCCCAGGCGTCGCGCCGCTGCGAACGCGTAGAACGACGTCGGCTCCTCTTCGGGAATGCGGCGCCACAGCTGCCGGGCTTTCGCCCGGTCGCCAGCGCGCTCCCACGCGCGCCCGCTCCAATAGCGCGCCGCCAGCGTTTCGGATCCGTTCGGATCATCGGCCGCCAGCGCATCCCATTCGCGCCCCGCGGTCGCGTGTTCTCCTGCTACGTAGGCGATCAGCGCCGCGAGGAATCGCGCTCGCGCGGTTCGCGACAGCGCGGGGAACTGACGGGCTCCTTCTCGATAGGCATCCCGCGCCGCTGCGTCGCGCTGCTCGTCGGTCGCCAGATCGGCCAGCAGATAGAGTGCGAGTCCGGCGCTGGTGTCGCGAGGAAAGTCGGCAACCACCCTGCGGAGGACAATCCGCGCGTTCGCGACTTCGCCGAGCGCGACCAATGCACGGCCCCGCTGATAGGCGGCGGCCGCGGCGAGTTCTCCCGATCCCGTCACACGCGCGTACTCCGCCGCGGCGGCTCGGTCGCGATTGAGTCGCGCCAGCGTTCGGCCGTAGGAGAACCGGTCATCATTGGTGAGCAGTCCGGCGGCGGCCGCCCGCGCGTACCCCTGCGCCGCACGCCCGAGCGGCCCACTGCGCGACAGCGCTCGGGCGATCAGCAGCTCGTCAGGCGCCGGGTGAGGCGCGAACCACTGGTCGAGCAGTTCGGTCGCCGCGCGCGCTTCGTCGTGGCCGGCCCGCGTACGAGCCACGTCCAGCAGCGCGGCGCGCAACGAATCGCGGGGCGCCGCGGTGCGCAGGGCATGCAGCGCTCGGGCCCGCAGGGCATCCGCGCTGCTGCCCAAAGCGGCGAAAGCGCTCGCGGCTCCGGCGAAGTCTTCTGCCCGTTCCAGCGCGCCCGCCTCCGTCCGGGATCTGTAGGCGCGGGCGGCTGGCGCCGCAACGTCCCGATAAAGTGTCTGCCGCTCAGCGCTATCGGCGGTTAGTGAGGCGGCGCGCAACCGCAGCCAGTCGGCGGCAGCGGGCAGCGCCGCGGCCGCCGCCAGGTACGCCTCGCGCGCGCTGTCACGGTCGTTCAGCCGATCGAGCGCCCGAGCATACAACAGCATCCGCTCCCCCCGCTGGACTCCGGGCGCGGCACGCTGGAGCGCGGCGGCAGCGTGCCGTACGGCGGCGGAGTCGCGCGATGATGCGAGCGCTGCGCGCGCAAGGAGCTGTTGCGCGGCTCCCCCTTCGGCCGTGTCGGCCCACGGGGCAGTGCCAAGGAGCTCATCCACGTGCGCCCACCCACCCCAGGCCGCGGCGGCCTGCGCGGCGGTGAGCACCACCGCCGGCGTTCGCCGCGCGGAATCCCGCAACGCCGGAGCGAGTGATTGATAGGCGGCCCATGCCCGTCCAGCCGACAGGAGGGAACG